>CAZQGH010000026.1:6733-17788 GCA_964592915.1 Candidatus Woesearchaeota archaeon
GGTTTGAATGCTTGAAAATTTCCTGTTTTCATTGTATTCACACCCATTGTTTAATCTCCATTATTATGGGTTTGAATGCTTGAAAATTTCCTGTTTTCATTGTATTCACACCCATTGTTTAATAAATAAGAACTAATATAAAAAATTATCTAAACATAAACATCAACATATTTACCTTTTATTTGATTATCTTCTTCAGCTTCTTGCAAAGCTGAAGCATGCTCATTTTTTAATCCAATTGCTTCAAGAGCACTTTCTCTTAATTCTCTTCCTCTTGCTTCATCTTGCCTCCCTCTACAATAAGCCATATACATTAAACCTAATGTTTCTTCGCTTATTTTTGCAATATCATAACCTATTTCTTCTGCCATTTTCCCTCAAGAAATTTATAAATCGCATTTACATATGCTCTTTTGTTTGCTCCTCCTAGATTAGGGTCATGAAAAGCATTATAATTGCTAGGTTCTTCTCTGTCAGAAGGTCTGTAATCTCTTAAAAAAGAATCTACAAAAACCGTTGCATCTCCAATACTTAAGGAATGCAATCTGTCTGCCTGTGTTCTGGATTTAAATCTTCTTTTGCAATTATTAGCCATAACTCTGAAATCTCCTCTTGAATAAGATTCTTCATTCATATCTCTTACTAAACCTAATATTCCTGCAACATTCATTTGCTTGTGCCTGTTTTGTCTTTTTAAAAACCCGGCAGCTAAATATTGAGAAAGAATTTCATCAGGATTTTCAACATCTAACATTTCAACAGAGATTGCTAAATTATGCAAGCCATAAAAAACATCTTCCAAACTACCATAATCTAATTTTCCTAAATCAGCTTTTCTCAATCCCCATAATTCCGGAACATTTTCTCTGTCAGCTAAATCATCCAAATATTTTTCTTTTGCTGCTTTTTCTAACATCATATCAACACCTTCATCATATAACTCTATATCTCTAATCTGGGGATAAGGAGTTCCTAATTTATCATGGATTTCTCTATATCTAACTGCATTTCCTTCCTTCTCAGCTTTTTTCAATTCTTTTTCAAGTTCTTCTTTAACCATTTTAATTTTCACCATATTTTTTTGGATTTTCTATTATTTCATGATACTGATTCATTAATTCTCCAGATTGTTCATCTTGTATATCCGGACATTCAGGATGTTGTAAACCCTGATTTTCCATAGCTTCCAACATTAATCCCTGGCCATTATTAGTTTTATTCCAGTCAAGACCTATTTCAGGATGGTTTGCTAAAACTCCTGCATCTATTGCTTTGTCATGAACAACACATAAACCATGTTTTTCATATTCAGTTAAATCTCTTAATTTAACCATTTTCTTATTTTATATAAGTGAAATTAGTTTAAAAACCTTTGTGTTTGTTACTATTATTAAGTAACATAATAGCTATATTTATTTACATATTAGCAAATATCAAAAAAACCCCATGGTTAACAGCCCTTAAAAGTGTTGGTTGGGTTTTTAGGATATTCCGGAATGCTCATCCAACTCATAAGAGAGTTGGTTTTCGCAATGCATTCCTGATATATCAAATCCTTTATAAATGCTTGTTTCTTATATATTGTATGGCACTAGGATCTTATCAAAATTTAGACAACGCAATAGCAAATACTGAAAAAGCAATTAGAAAAGCTAAACGAGGAAAAGTGACTAAAGAAATAAAAGAAGAGCTTAAAGAAGTTTCCCAGCAACTATACTTAGAAACAAGAAGAATTCACGAATATACCGGAATGTATTTTATTAAAAAAGTGAAAAGATATGAAAAAATTATGAAATTGCTGGAAAAAGCAGGAAAAGCAGCAAAAAATCGTGCACTACAAAACAAAAATAAATTGCGAATAAAAAGTATTTTGCAGGATTTGAAAAAAAACAGAGATATTTTTGAAAACTTATCTGATAAGTATAAAAAATATCTTAAGAAGTAAATTTATATACTTTTTCTTTTTTTACTTTTTATGAACCTAACTTTTTTACCTTATGACTATGATTATATAACTATAAGAGGAAAAACATATATTAAGATATTTGGAAGAACCTCAAAAGGAAAATCATGCTGTGTAATTGATTCGTTTCAGGATTATTTCTACATTTTAGATAAAGCTCCGGAAAAAATAATAAAAAAAGTAAAAAAAATTGAACCAGTAAAAAAAGCTGAATTAATAAACAAAAATTATCTGGAAAAACCTGTGAAAGCAATAAAAGTATTCTGCGAATACAAAGATAAAACAGAAATAGCAAACAAAGTCAAGATAATCTCAAAAAAATCAAAAACAAGAGAAAGAGACATTTCAATAATAACAAAATACATAATAAACAAACAAATAAAACCCTTTGTTTGGTATGATATTGAAGGAGAGCTATTGTCAGATACAGATTTGTCTGGCTTGTCAAATTCATTGGAAACATCGCTCTCACTAAAATTGAAAAATGTAAAGCAATCGGATAAAAAGGATTTCAATCCAAAAGTTTTGGCATTTGACATTGAAGCTGAAGAATTTGAAATTGGAAAAGGTGAAATTTTAATGATTTCTTTATATTCTGAAAATTTTAAAAAAGTTTTAACATGGAAATCCTGTAAAAACCCTCAAAAATATGTTGAGTGTTATAAAACAGAAATGGAAATGCTGAAAGCATTTGAAAAATATGTAAATGAAATTGATGCCGACATTATAACAGGATATTTTTCAGATGGCTTTGATTTGCCTTATTTAAGAGCAAGAGCTGAAGAAAACGGAATTGATTTGAAATTAAGTAAAGACAACTCAAGAATTTTATTTTCCAGAGGCAGACCAATAAAAGCAAGAACAAAAGGTTTGCTTCACATTGATTTGATAAAATTCATACAAACAGTTTATTCACAGTATTTAAAATCAGAAACCCTAAGTTTAGATGAAGTTGCATCTGAACTATTAGGAGAGAAAAAACTTGAAGTGGACCACACAAAAAAAATGCATGAGCGAAATAATGAGGACTGGAAAAATTTCTTTAAATATAATTTAAAAGATTCAGAATTAACATACAGACTTTTTCAAAAACTATGGCCTGATTTGCAAGAATTCACCAAAATAATTCCTGAACCTCCTTTTAAAGTAATAAGATACGGATTATCCAGATTAGTTGAATCTTTTATAATACATAATTTAAACCGGTTTAATGAAATAGCTGAAAAAAAACCAACACATAATCAGATAGCAGAAAGAAGATTAAGAGGCTCTGTGGAAGGAGCATTTGTTTTCACACCAGAAGCAGGATTATATGAAAATCTGGCAATATTTGATTTCACTTCAATGCATACCTCAATAATTATATCATTTAACATTTCAAAAACCACTTTAATAAAATCAAAGCAAAAAAACTGCTATGAATCGCCTGAAGTTGAATTTGATGGCAAAAAAAGATTTTATTTTTCAAAAAAACAGGGCTTTATTCCTAATTTATTAACTGAAATTATAAATTTAAGAAAAAAATATAAAAAACAATTGAAACAAAATCCAAACCCAATAACAAAAGCAAGAAGCAATGCATTTAAACTACTCTCAGCATCAGTTCATGGCTATGTGGGTTTTTATGGAGCTCGTTATTATTGCGGAGAGTGTTCAGCTTCAACTCTCGCTTTTGTAAGAAAATTTAACAAAGATGCAATTGAAAAAGTTCAAAAAGCAGGATACCAAGTTATTTTTGCAGATACAGATTCAGTTGGATTCACCTTAGGAGAAAAAACAAAAAATGAGGTTAAAAATTTCTTGAAACAACTTAATTCTGAATTGCCGGGCATAATGGAGCTGGAATTAGAAGGGTTTTTTAAAAGAGGTATATGGGTGACAAAAAGAACAGGGGAATTTGGAGCAAAGAAAAAATATGCGCTGATAGATTATGATGACGAACTGAAAATTCGCGGTTTTGAGACAGTAAGAAGAGACTGGTGTCCTCTAGCTAGAACAACCCAAAACAAAGTTTTAAAAAAAATACTGGAAAATGGAAATGAAGAACAGGCATTGACATATATAAAAAAAATTATTAAAAAGATTAAAAATCGGGAAATAGATAAAAAACAGCTAATTGTCAGAACGCAATTAAAAAAACCAATTTCAGAATACAAATCTCTACCTCCACATGTAGTAATTGCCAAAAAAATGAAACAACAAGGAGAGACAATCAATCCTGGCAAACTAATCAGCTATTATATAGCCGAATCAAGAAGCAAAAATGCCTTAGTCAGAGAAAGAGCAGCATTGCCTGATGAAGATAAAAAATATGATATTAACTATTACATATATAATCAGATAGTTCCAGCAGTTGAAAACATATTTGAGGTTTTTGATGTAAATACACAGGACATAGCAAAAGGCTCAGAACAAAAAAAATTGTCTGGATTTTAAAATGAAATACAAAAAACCAGCATCATCTGCAACAGTAATAATAGAAAAAAATAATAAACTCCTTTTAGTAAAGAGAAAGCACCATCCTTTCAAAGATATGTATTGTTTCCCCGGAGGTTACTTAGATTGCGATAAAGAAACCCTGGAAAGAACAGCACAAAGAGAACTAAAAGAAGAAACTAATTTAGAAATTGAACAGGATAATTTGAAATTATTATGTGTTAATTCTTCTCCCACAAGAGACCCAAGAGGGCATGTAATTGACCATGTTTATATAGCTAAAAAATTCAAAGGTAAAGCAATTGCAGGAGATGATGCTGCAGAATTTAAATGGATAGATATCAGTGAAATTCCTGAATTAGCATTTGACCATTCAAAAGTTTTTAAGTTGTATTTAAAAAGAAAACATACTTAAATATTTTTAATTAAATATTAAAATGAAATTCAGAAACATATTAGCAGTGTATAGTGAAAAAGTATCAGAAACTCATTTATCAACAGTCAATCAAATTCAACAAATAATTGAAAATGATGAAGATAGAGAGTGTTTTAGTGTTGAAGCAAAAGATTTGCAAAATTCAGTCTTTGAAAACATTGATTTAGTTATAACTGTTGGAGGAGACGGAACATTTATTCGTGCTGCATCATACTTAAAACAAACCCCGATTATAGGAATTAATTCTGAATCAGATAAAAGTGAAGGCTATTTAACTTCAATAAATGAAAATCAATTAGATAAATTAAAAGAGGTTTTATCTGGAAATTATAAAATCAATGAAAAATCAAGAATAAAAGTAATCAGAAATAATGTGGAATTAGACAAACTTGCATTAAATGATGTTTATATCGGTTCAAAAAATCAGTTTCATACCTCAAAGTATATCATAAAACTTAATAAAACAGAAGAAGAGCATCGCTCTTCAGGCATATTAATTTCAACTCCTTCTGGCTCAACTGCATGGTATGAATCTGCAGGAGGAAAACCTTTCAAAGAAAAAATATTAAAATTTTTAGTCAGAGAACCCTATTTTGGAAGGTTATTCAAACCCAATATTTTACGTGGTGAAATAAATGGCAAAAATCTCGTAGTAATGTCAAAAATGTTTAATAATTCAGGAGCAATTGTTTTGGATTCAGATTCAATATATGAGTTTAATCACGGAGATTTAGCTGAATTAGAATTTGGTAAAGAATTAAACATATTGATTCCTAAATAAAATAGGGGAAATTATTTAGCTTTATTGTTTTGATTTTTATCTTTTTTAACTATCTTAACTTCTTTTTCATTTACTCTGGCTAAATAATAATTTTTCATAAACAACAATCCTAAAGGGATTGTTATCCAGTTGGCTATTAATGAAAAAATAGCTTTAACAAATATGCCTGGAGTCCCTGATAAAGGAACTGCAGCCAATACAGAAACTGAACCTATTAAAAAAGAAATTCCTAGAAATATTAAAAAGATTAAAATGAAATATCCTAAAGTTCTCCACCAGTTTCCTCTAATCAATTCCCTGCTTCTTCCCAAACTTGACATAATGCCTTTATCTTCTCCAATTAAAACTACATAAGCTAAAATCCAGTAAATAAAAAATATTACCCCCGGAATAATCAAAAGCAAAAATAAACCTAGTAAAAAAATACTCAGTACAATAACCAAACTTAGGTATCTCCAGAAATATTTTTTTGATTGCTTTATGGATTCATCAAATTTCAGTTTTTTATCAGAATTGAAACCTATATAGATGATGCTTAAATACATTAAAGCAGATAAAAATAATGAAGCTATAAGAAAAATAATATACAAAATTCCTCTGATTGAGGCAACATAACTGAAAAAATTCATTGTCTGCAGATTTACCGGCAAAACCAGATATACAAGTATAAGTGTTGGTAAAGCTGACAAAATTAAAAATAACAATGAAATTGATTTGAAATTATTTCTAAAATCTTCAATAGTTTTCCCAAATAAATATCCGAATCCTCTTTTTTGTTGCATAAAATTCAAAGCAAAACTAAGTTTATAAAGGTTTTTCTATTAGCCTAAATACTCAATAAGTTAAAATGTTAAGACAAATCAGTCCGAAGTTGAGAAGATTCAATATAGTAGACAACAAATTCACTAGTAGTGTTACCGACACTCCTAAAGAATTTGCTAATGATTCTCAAGAATTAAATCTTATGGAAGATGGCAATTCCTCACTCTGCTTTAAAGCAGAGATATCCTTGCCACATATGTAATGAAGCAATATACTCCAAAACCAGAATTTAAAAAAAGAATGAAAAAACTATTGGGAAATACAGATGAATTCTTTAGATATGTTGAAAAACCTCTCCCAGTTTCAATTCGCTGTAATACAATAAAAATTTCTCCTGAAAAACTGAAACAAAGACTGGAAAAAAAGTGGAAAATAAAACAACCTTTCTTAGAACACCCTGAAATAATGATTATAACTTCAAAACTAAAGCCAGGTGAAATTGGAAAAGCAATAGAACATCTATTAGGATATTATTATGTTCAGGAAATCTCATCAATGATGCCAATTATAGCTTTAAATTTAAATCCAAATGATATATTTTTAGATTTAACAGCTGCACCCGGCTCAAAAACAACTTTTGCTGCATCTGTGATGCAAAACTCAGGAACCATTATAGCAAATGATAAAGATATTCCAAGAGTAAGAATTTTATCTTCAAATTTAGAAAGAATGGGCATTTCAAACACAATAATAACAAGACATGACGGTGTCCAGTTATGTAACAGATTAAATAAACTGGGAATGAAATTTGATAAAATTTTGTTGGATTTGCCATGCTCAGGAGAAGGCAACATAAGAAGTAATCCAAAAACATACTTAATGTGGAATATAAAAATGATAAAAAAGTTGTCAAGATTGCAAAAAAAACTAGCTGAATCTGCAATCCCCCTACTTAAATCCGGGGGTTCTGCAGTTTATTCGACATGCACTCATCCTCCAGAAGAAAATGAACGGGTTGTTTCTCATCTAGTTGAAAAATTCAATTTGAAGATTGAATCAATTTCATTACCATTAAAATGCAGAAAAGGATTAAAAAAATGGGGAGAAGAAGAATTTGTTCAGAATATAGAAAATTGCTGCAGAATTTATCCTCAGGATAACAATACTGAGGGATTTTTCCTTGCAAAACTAACTAAAAAATGAAATCACAAAAAACAAACTTAAAATTAAAACAACACAACAGAATTTATATTTTTGGCGGAACAGGAAGCGGAAAAACAACCCTTGCAAAAAAATTATCCTCTCTACTAAAAATTCCATACTTCACAACAGACGAATTTATTTACAAAAACAACTGGAGTGAAAAATTCACTGGGAAACAAAGAGACACAAAATTAAAAAAAGCTTCAAATAATAAAAAATGGATATTTGAAGGAGTTCATAGAGGAGACTGGATTTTACCAGCTTTTAAAAAATCAGAATTAGTAATCATACTTAATATATCAAGATTAATCCTATTAAAAAGAGCTCTAACTAGATATATTAAAAGAAAATTAGGGTTTGAAAAAAACCCGAAAAAAGAAAAACTAACAGATATTCTAATACTAATAAAATATGTCTGGATTTACAAAAATGATAATTTTATCTACCCTAAAAATATGGTGAAAAAACATAAAAAAAATTTTATAATATTGTATAATAAAAATCACCCAAATTTTATCAAAACTCAAATCTAAAATGAAACTACTAAGTAAATCAGAAAAAAACAAAATAATAGAAAGATTAAAGAGATTTGGAATTACTGATTTGAATCATTTACTGATAGAAACAGGTAAAAGCAAAATAAGAGGTTACACCGGTTCTTTATCAAGAGAAGAATTATCTTTATTAGATGCAAATATCAACATAGATAATATCGGTTTATATTTATTCAAGTTATCCCCAGATATAAGATTGACAATAGATGCTTGCCATATGTTTCAGGAACAAATAACTAAAAATATTATTGAAGTTACAGAAAAACAAAAAAATAAATGGTTAAACGGTAAAAATTTAGAAGTTAAAGATGAAGAAAAAAGAGGCTTTGTCATATTAAGATATAAAGATGATTTACTTGGTTGCGGAAAACTAAGTAATGGCAGAATAACAAATTTTGTTCCAAAAGAAAGACGTATAAAAAATTAATGCACAAAACCAGGTTTTAATTCAGTTTCAGGATTTGATAATTCATCTATCATTTTTCCAATATAATTGACAGCTCTTTCAAATCTCCTTCTGACTAAACCTCTTGATTTTCTAGCCCTAACACAAACACAAGTTGGAATTTCCTTTCCTTCTAATCTTAAATGAAAATAACTAACATCAATTGAGGGTAAGTCATATCTTTCTAGTATTAAACCTTCTCTTTTCCCTCCTAATTCAGATACAACTTCAACTTCTTTATTTCCCTCTAAAAAATCCTTAAATTTAACTTCATCTTCTTCATCAACTCTAATCAACTTATCATATCTTATTCCTTCTGGATACTGTTTTCTTAACATTCTTTTTGCAGATTCTGAAGCATTAATTACTTCCCCTTCATAATTTAAAACTAAAACCGGCTCTTTAGTTCCGCAAGTAAAAGCTTCTCCGATATACTCATTAAAATTTCTAATAGTATCTAACATACCTCTTCTCTGATTTCTGATAGTTTGTTTCTGATGTCCTATTAAATTTTCTCTTTGCTCAATTATCTGCCTTAATTCTCTTATTGCCCTGGCTCTTTCTTCTATCCTGCTTTCTAAACCTAAATATGCCTCTGCATACTCTTTTTCTATCTTATCATTTTCATGTCTTAATATTGAATTTTCCTGTTCTAATTCAATTAATTTTCTTTCAGATTCTCTTAATTGCTTAACAGGATGCCAGTTTTCTCTAAACTTTTCAAAAAAATCATATAAAAATTCTTTTAAATTCATAAAAAAGATTAAATACCTGTATTTTTTAACTTTTCTATGAAATATGGAGATTACATTAAAGCGGGGGAAATAGCAAAAAAAGTAAAACAGCATGCAAAAGATAGAATAAAAAAAGGCATGTTGTTAAGAGAAATAGCAGATGAAGTTGAGGAAAAAATAATCCAATTAGGAGGAAAACCTGCTTTTCCGATAGGATTATGCATAAATGATACTGCAGCTCACTACACTCCAATATATAATGATGAAACTAAAACCTCAGGCTTATTAAAAATAGATTTGGGGGTTCATGTTAATGGAGCAATAGCAGATACAGCTTTTTCTTTGGATTTAGGGGATGATAAAGAATTTGATTTGCTGATAAAATCAAGTGATAAAGCTTTGGAAAATGCTATAAATGCTATAAAAAATAATCCAGATAAAGTAAAAATCAATGAAATTGGTAATGAAATACATAAAGCAATAACTTCATTTAAATTTTCCCCAATAAGAAATTTATCAGGACATGAATTAGGAAGTTACAAAATACATGCAGGCTTAACAATCCCAAATTATGACAACAATAATCTATCAATTCTGCCAAAAGGAGCATATGCAATAGAACCTTTTTCAACTTCAGGATTAGGACTAGTATATGATGGCAAGCCATCAGAAATATACAGATTAGAACAAAAAAAAGGAGTAAGAGACAGAAATGCAAGGGAAATTTTAAAATATATTGAAGAAAATTATAATACTCTGCCTTTTTGCTCAAGATGGTTAGTAAAGCAATTTGGAACAAGAGCATTAATATCCTTAAAATTTCTTGAAAATTCTGACATTATTCATAGATATGCTCAGTTAATAGAAAAATCACACAAACCTGTTTCACAATCAGAACATACAATACTTGTTAAAGAAAACGAAGTTATTGTAACTACTTAGATTTTTTCTTATTCTTTTTTTTGGTTTTATTTTTTGATTTACCTGTTTTTTTACTTTTTTTAGCCGTTGTTTTAGGTTTTTTTATTTTAGTTTTTGATTTTGTTTTCTTAGCTTTCTGCTTGCTGGTTTTGGATTGAGATTTTTGAGTTTTTGTTTTTTTGGACTTAGCTTTGCTTTTTTGAGCCTTTGTTTTCTCCGGCTTTTTCTTTTCTTCGTTTATTTCAGGAGTTTTGATTACCTGCTCTTTTAACTCAGATAAATCTATTTTTCTTGGAGAAGGTTTAAATGTAGTTCTGATTTTTGCTCTTTCAAATTTCTGAGGTGCAAAAGTTCTGACTCTCTTTTTTCTGAAAATTGAACCAAATATAATTGTCAAAGCCAAAATTTCAAAAAAACCCAATAACAATAAAAAATTATTAAAAAAACCCATATAGTCTCCTTCTAAAAAAAATGGGACTGTAATTGCTAGGTCTAAAACTAAACCTATGATTAAATAAATTATTCCTAAAACCAAACCTTCTTTTGCACCTCCTCTGCTGCCTCTAAAATAAAGCAAAGAGCAGAGCATTACCAAAAAAACCAAAATAATGTAATGAACATAATAGTAATTTTCAATTCCGGCTGCAAAAAAAGTTGAAACTTCCACAAATATAAGTATCCATAATAAAACTCCTGTAAGTAATGCCAAACCCCATCTCATTTTATAGAAATATAAGACATTCAAACTTTAAAAATATTGTTATTTCAGGTTCTGTATAATTAAAAGGTGATAGCTTTTAACTAGATTGTGATTCCCTCT
>CAZQGH010000027.1:0-16458 GCA_964592915.1 Candidatus Woesearchaeota archaeon
TTCAGAACAATTAAATAAAAAAACCTGGGCTAAAGCCCAAGGTATTTTTAATCCTCAATCTTGGAAAAGTCGCCTTGAAAGGCAAGGTATTGAACCAAGTTTGAGCAATAAACAAATGGAGGATAAATAAAATGAATATAGCAAAAGCTGTTATTGGTTTATATGCTTTAGCTGGTGTAGCTGCTATTAATTATGCAGTTGATGCTCCTTCTATTGCTGAGACAATTGGAGAAGCATTTTATGGTGAAGCACCTGAACAGGAAGTTCAGAGAGTTGAAAAATTAAGAGACAGAGGCAATGAATTAGGAGACAAGCTAAAAGAATTAGGCTTATTTAAAAGTTAAAAATACTAAGTAAATAATCTTAAATTTAAAATGAAAAATAGAGTTTTATATTCCGGATGGAAAGGGGCTCTTATAACAGGAGTTGCATTAGCAGAGCTTTTTGCTGTCTGGAGCAATGTTGGATGCAGAGCATATAAGAAATTTGTTAAACCTGAATTAGATAAAAAACCTGCTATTGAAAGAACAAGAGATTCTGAACCTGTTCCAATGCCAAAAGGAATCAGAGAAAATCCAGCTGAAAATTATAATAATTATGATAATCAAGAGAATCAAACTGAGCCAGAACCTCAACCTAAACAACAAAGACAAGAAGATTTAGAAAGAAAATTAAAAAACACTGAAACTGTTGTTGTTGATTCTGGAGATGATGGAACTGAGAATTATAATTTAAATTTTTCTGATGAATTTTATTTTATGTTAAGAGAACATGAAGGTTATAGGCAATGGGTGTATGATGATAAAACTGGGAAAAGATTATATCATGGGCAAGAAGCAAAAGGTAACAGAACTATTGGAGTCGGTTTTAATTTAGAAAAAGAAAATGCTGAACAAAGAATATCTAAATTGAGGGTGAATTATGAAGCTGTTTTGGATGGAAGACAGAATTTAGATGATGCGCAGGTTAATGAATTGTTTTATTATGATGTTTTAACTGCTAGAGAAGATGCCAGAAAATATTTAGGAAATAAAGAATATGATGAAATTGATGAAACTGCTAAAGAAGTTTTAGTTAACATGATGTTTAATATGGGTTATAGTGTTATGAACAATGACTATAAAAAATTCAGACAAGCTTTGCAAAATCAGGATTATAAATGGGCAGCAGATGAAATGCAGTATCAAAATGGCAGAACAAAAAATAAAGAATCATTATGGTATGAACAAACTGGCAGAAGAGCTGAACAATTAGTTGAGATAATGAGGAGATTAAAATGAATGAAATAGTAGAAAGAAATTTGAGGTTTATGAATGATGAAAATGAAGGAGGATTAATGGGAATTTTAAAAGATGAAGAAAACTGGCAAAAAGGATTGTGGAAAGGATATTCAAATGCTGCTGTGGGATTTTATTTTAATCCTGAAAATGGCCGGATTGCCTATTTTGCTTTAGAAAGTTCTCCTTTTCCAAAAGCTCCGGAATGTATTTACCAAGCGCATGAAAATGGAGTGTTAGAATATGGATATTTTTATGTTGACAGAGATGATGAAACTGGAAAATTAAACATAACTGAAAAGCATCTTCCATTAGAATATCAATTTCCTGAAACTAAATCTGATGATAAAGTTTTAGGATTATTGAGAAGAACATTCAGAGAATTTAATTCGCAACAAGCTGACAATTCAAAAAAAGGAGAGAATAATTAATAATAAGAAAAATGAATACAGAAAAATTAATGTGGAGAAGAGAGCATTTTCCTTTGACATTTTTTGAGAATACAAAAAGTTTTACAAAATTTTTAGGACCTGCTTTGCCTCCTTACCACCCTGATTTAAAAGATGGTTTAAATCCTGAATTGGTTTTATCAGTTTTAGAACAAGGAGTTTCTGATTTTGCAAGAGATTTAAGAGAAATCTGCGAAAAAATCCCCCATCACTCAGTATTATTTGATGCTTATAGATTAAAATTCAATCCTCAAACTGGATTAGTTGTTCCTAATTGGGATGTTATACAAGAAAGGGAAAGAACTGTTGTTGCTCCATTTCCAAATAATTTAGGGCAGTTATGTATTGAGCCCGATAAGATTAGTCCTTATGGTGGAGATCATTATATTAAAATTCCTGTTAATGAAAACAGAAAACAAAGTATTTGGGTTGGTAACACTGATGTTGAAATACCTGATGAATTAATGAGGGAATATGACTTAACAGATGGCATGAGATGGTTAAGGGGAAAGAAAAGATTTACATGCTCTTACTTATGGGAGCATCATAATTTAAATCCTTTTGACAGAACTTTGTATAAAAATTTAATTATTGCTATAGATAATGAAACTGTAAGGAGAAAATATTCTGAAGATGTATAATATTGAGTTCGTTTGTGGAGTTTATAATCCAAGAATAAGAGAAGTTATAGAATCAAATTTAGATAATAGAAACAAAAGATTGGTAAGACTGAGAGATGTAAGAGAGTTAGAAAAACCAGAATTAGTTTATCATACAACTCCAATTCAAAAGCTACAAAGCGTATTGGAGCAAGGATTACTTGTGGAAAAAGCAGACAAAATGAATCAAGAAGGAAATAGATTTCTTTGTTTATCTCCAAATTTAGGTTCAGCTTTTTACTTTGCACATCATGTTCATTTAGGTTACTGGTCGGAGCAAATGATTGTGGGAGCTGTAAGTATTGAGCAGGAAAAATTAGGTGATTTGTCTCAGGATCCTTTATTCAAACAAGGACACATTACCTTTGGGAATATCCCAAAAGAATTATTCAGAGAAGTTATATTAGCTGATTTAGAAGGGCATACAGAAAACCTTAGTCAGATGGCTGAGGAAATTAGTTTGGAACAAGGTCTTAAAGTAATTCCAATTGATTATGATTTGGTTTCAGGAGAATTTGACTTTAGATAATTTAGAGAGATTATCAATCAGAATAAATAAACTTATCAAGTAGATCACAATAAGGTTTATAAATTATGATTAAGTATAAATTATATAGAATATAAATTATCTTGTGGGGTTTCTATTCATGAAGAATCTATGAATGGCAAAAAGATATTTGTAGCTGAATGTGTAGAGTTAGGTATAAGTGATTTTGGGGGTAGTTTAGATGAATCTCTGAAAAATCTTAAAAAAGCTATAAATTTGTTGTTAGAAGAAGCTCCTGAAAAAAGAAAGTTGTTAGAAAATGAGGAGCCTACTTTAATTACCCGAATTTTTCTCTAAAATTTATTCCAGATTGCTTTTCTATACTTTTTAAAGTTCCTATAGGAATTGTTTTGTGATGTACTGGAACAACAACAATTTTTCCATTATTTCTAAGAATTAAAGGGGTTCCAGATTGTCGTTTGAGTTTAAAGTCAGATTGCTCTAATATTTTAATTATTTCTTTTACTTTTGCATTTTTTAATTTCATTGGTTTAAAATAAACTTATCAACTTTCTTTTTTGCTTTTTCTCTTTCTTTCTGATGCTTTTTTAAGAAATCATTGATTTTATCAATTAAGATTTGTTTTAACTCAGATGTTAACATGTCTCCGTTTTGATAATTCTGTCTTATGTTTTCTAATTTTTTATCATCAGGTTCGAAAAACATTCTTAGATACTGAAATGACACATCTATATCTGGGTTGCCTCCTTTTTCTCTATGTTCAGCTATTGTATCCTTTCCTCCTGAAAATGCATACTTCTTGATTTTTCTTTCAACCTCTTTTTCTGAGTCTGTCATAGCTATGTATGAAGTTGAATCAGATGAAGACATTTTTCCTGAACCTTTTAACCCTGGCAAGAAAATATGGTATGTTGAGGAAATTGGAATAAATGAATTATCTTTAAATCTGTTTGCCATATCTCTTGCAATTCTTATATGTGGGTCCTGGTCAACTCCAACTGGGATAAAGGTATTTACTTCCCCTTCAAATTCATCTAACTGAGGATGATACATATCTGATGCCTGAATTAATGAGGCAGTCATTTTTCCAGGAGAAATGTCTCCATAAACTCCTTTAAATTCATTAAAAGTTGCGTATCTTGAAAATTTTCCAGCTAAAGAATAATATGCATTTGATTTTTTTGCATCTTCAGAACGTTCAGACTGAAAATAAAAATCACACGTTTTAGGTTTTACTCCTAATGCTATGTAATTAATCAGATACTGGTCTATAGCTATTTTCTTTAATTCTTCCAAAGATTTTTGTCGGGCATTGTAAGCTTCTATGTCAGCTACTGCAATATACAATTTAGCTCCTAATTTTTGGTAAAAAGAAAATTGTTTAGCCAGAATCATATGCCCTAAATGAAACTTTCCAGAAGGCATTAACCCAGTCATCAGAACAAATTTCTCTTTTTTCTTTATTGAATCTAATATTCTATTAAAATCTCTGTGAGCAAAGATTACTTTTCTTCTAAACAAAAGATTTTCATTAAATTTTTCAGGAAGTTTCGGTACTAATTTAATTCCAAAATCTCTTGCTAGTCTGTCATAATCTACCTCGCCTTTAACATCCCATGGTGTGACTTTAAACTCTTTTGCCATATATTATTTAGAATTATGTTATTTTTAAAACTTCTCCTAGGTAATTTGATACAATAATATTTAAATATCCTCTATACTTAGATTTTTTATGAATAATAAAATGAGGATGAGCATTTTTGTATTTGGTTTTATTTTTTTCATAATAATTAGTGTTAATTTTGTTTCTGCTGAAATATTATTGGGACAAACTGAATCTGTATATAATGTTGGAGATAAATTAGATTTAGACATTAAAGTTAATAAAGCAGCAAGTGAAGATGATTTTTTAAAAGTAGATTTAGTTTGCAATGATAATGCAAAAGTTTTGTTGCAAATTCCATTATCTGTTTCTGCAGGAACACAGAAAGAAATAGATGAAGAGCTTATTTTAACAAATTCCTTATTAGATAATATGAGAGGGGGATGTCATTTAGAAGCTAGGTTTAGTTCAGATTTTGCAAGGAGTGCAGATTTCAAAATAAGTGACTATATTGATGTTACTTTGTCATCTACAAAAACTGAAATTTTGCCTGGAGAAGGTATTGTTGTTTCAGGAACTGCTGTAAAAGAAAATGCAGAAAAAGCTGAAGGTTTTGTGGAATTGGGAATAAAAAATACCAGTATTAATCTTAAAACTCCTGTTGTAGATGGGGAATTTTCCACAAATTTTTCATTTTCTAAAACAGCATCATCTGGTTCATATTTATTAGAAGCCAGAGTTTATGAGAAAGATAAAAATAATGAGATTGCAAATGAAGGAATAGAAAACCTGAAGATAAATATAAGGCAGAGTCCCTCAAAAATAGAAGTTGCAATTATGGAGCAAAGTGTTTCTCCTGGAGAAAATATCAGCTTTAAAGTGTTTATTTATGACCAGGCAAATTCTGAAGTTGGAGGAGATGTTAGTGTTATGATAAAAGATGCTTATGAAGATGTTATTTGGGAAAGATTAGTAAAAACAGATAAATTAATTACAATTCCATTATCTGCAAATACCCCTCCGGGTTATTGGAAAATCGAGGCAAAACAAGGAAATTTGCAGGTAACAAGATTGTTTTATGTTGGAGAAGCTGAAAAAGCAAAATTTGAGTTAATAAATGACACTCTTATAATCACAAACACAGGAAATGTTCCTTATAGAAAAGCTGTTCAAATTGCAATTGACAATGAAGTTGAAATTAAACAGTTAGATTTGGATGTTGGTGCATCAAGAAGACTCAGATTATTAGCTCCTGAAGGTTCATACCATATAAGTGTTACTGATGGGACAAACTCATTAACAAGAGGCAATGTTCAGCTAACTGGCAATATTATAGGGGTTATGGATGTAAGAAAACAAGTGGGAATAATTCAGAGATATCCTGTTGTTTGGTTATTCTTGGTTGTTGTATTTGGATTATTTGTTTTGATGACAGTTGAAAGAGCAACAAAAAACAAATTGTCATTTCGCAAGCCAAATATATTAAAATCTAAACCTAGAAAAGCTAATGTGGAAAAAATTAATCCAAAAAACATTAAACAAAAAACTGAAATAACTACAAAATGGATTGAAGCTGAACAATCGCTTGTATTAAAAGGAAATAAAGAAGAAAATACAATAATAGCTATAAAAACTGAGGAAGATGAAGGATTAGACAAAAGATTAGAAGATCTTTTCATAGAATTAAAAGAGAAAAAAGCTGCTATAGCTAAATTAAAAGGTTTTTATTTAATATTATTTTCTCCTACTTTAACTAAAACTTTCAAAAATCAGGTAGAAGCAGTGAAAATTGCTTTAGCTATTCAAAATGTTTTTGATAAGGAAAAAATTAATTACAATATATCTGTTCATTTAGGGGAATTAATTACTAAATTTGAGCAGGGAAAATTAAAATTCACTTCTATTGGCGATACTTTAACTAAATCTAAAAAAATAGCTAATTTATCTGAAAAAGAAGTTTTATTATCAAAAGAATTACATGAAAAAACATTATCTGAAATTAAAACAGACAAAAAAGTTTTAGATAATGTTGAGGTTTTTACTGTAAAAAGAATTAGCGAAAGAGATAAATACAAGAAATTTATTGAAAATTTTAAAAAGAAGTATAACGAATAAATTTTAATGAGTTGTTATTTATTATATGTAACTGACGTTTATGATATTATAAATATTGATGGAATTGATGAAATAGGCAACAAGTAGTAAATACAACTTTAAATAGGGAGTATAGTTTTATTGGAGCTGATTCTTTACTAGAATTAAAACTGCGTATAAGAGCAAATATACAGTTTATCAGAGTAACTTCCGTTAAATAGACAAGAAGAAGAAATGACAAGCATAATCTTTTAACAATCACCAATTTTCACAAAAATGCTGTATTTTTTTATATGGTTTTAACTTAAACTAGTAAAACTTAAAAACATAACAAATATTTAGTTTTAATGAA
This sequence comes from Candidatus Woesearchaeota archaeon, assembly GCA_964592915.1. GTDB lineage: Archaea > Nanobdellota > Nanobdellia > Pacearchaeales > GW2011-AR1 > CAZQGH01. The sequence goes on from CAZQGH010000027.1 coordinate 6,943, forward strand.
AAACGAGGTATTGGTAATTTTTGATTTTGATGGAACTGTTGTTGATTCAAAAAACCTCACATTTAATGTTTTAAATAAGAGATTAAGCAAATATGGTTTTTCTGAAAAACAGATTAAAGAAGCTATAGCCATTGGCTTGACTTTATCAAATACATTAAGGGAAATGGGATTGTCAAAATTATTAAGTTTTTTTGTCAGAAGAAAAATAAAAAAAGATGTTATTAAAGAGTATCATAAAATAAAGAAGTGTCATGATGTTGAGTATATTAAAAAGTGTAAAGGTAAAAAAATAATGATTTCCAATTCATTAAAAGAATTTATCTTGCCAGTGTTAAAGCATTTGAAAATTAAAAGATATTTTGAAGAAATATATGGTGGGGAATCATTTAATGAAAAAGGGGATTTTATCAGGAAATATCTAAAAAAACATAAAGTAAATCCAAAAAATTGCTATTATGTCGGAGACAGGGTTGTAGATGTAAAAGTTGCTGAAGAATCTGAGTGTAAGAGCATTATTGTCTCTGGAAAATATGCCTGGGATTCAAGAGATAAATTGTTAAAAGCAAAACCAGACTATATTGTTGATGATTTGAAAGATGTGAATGAAATTGTAAATAATCTTGACAATATTGTTTGAGAAGAATAATATCTGCAAGCATTTCAAATTCTCCGGAGATACTTATCTTAAAATTAAATAAAATACTTACTGAGACTAATTTATAACTTCAAATTTATCAATCTCATGTTTGGAATAATTATTAATTAATTTTTTAGACTTTTTTGTTAACCTCTCTTTTTCTTTATCTTTAACTAATTTGCTTTGGGATTTAGGTGATTTATTTATTCTGATTAATGCTGTAGGGCCTGGTTTCTTTGGGATTATTTTAATTCCTTTTTCTTTTTCTAATAATTCATTTTCTTCTTTATTTTTTCCCAAAATAATTTGACTATATTCAAAATGTCTTCCTAGGGATAGCAATTTAATATCTGCATATTCCAAATCTCTGTCTAATAATAGTTTAAGCTTTTCACAATATTTTTTATCGCATAACAAACATCCTCCTGCTGGATTTGGATACTTGATTTTGCATTTTTTTGCTAACTGAATTTGTTTTGTTCTTTTTCTTCCCTGAATACCGAGTAATTTTTCTCTGTCAATTAATCCTTTTTTTTCATATTCTGTTTTATCTAACTTTTTTGCAGATAATGGACGCAGGATTTTCCCATTAAGTTTTGTTTCTTTTTCAATTAGTTTTAATGCCTGCTTGTTTTGAGATAAAGGGCGTTCTCCTAAAACATCTCCAGTAGCAATTATCTCTATATTGAATTTTTTTGCTAATTTTTTAGCTTTTTTTATTGTAAATGCATGGCAATCAATACACATGTTCAAGCATTTGCCTCTTGAATATTTTGGTTTTTTTAATAAATTTATATATTCTTTAAATAAAGGATTTTTTGTTGCATTTAATACAAATAAATTGATTTTATTTTTTTTGCAGAAATTTTTTATTGGTTTTTCTCTGTTAACTGAAAAAGGTAGTTTCATGTAAAAAGCTGAAACTTGTGTTTGCTCCTGCAAAATTTTGCAGGCTAGTAACGAGTCTAATCCTCCGGATAATAAAACTATAGATTTGACATTAGTTTTTTTTAATTTATTTGCCATAAATAAAATTAGAAAAATTAAGTTTTAAAGTTAATTGTTTAAATAGATAAAAAGAAAAACTGTTTAAATTCATTAACTGTTTTTTCTGATGTATCAGATTCCTGCAAAATTCTTAGTATTTTTGTTAAAATTTCTTTAGAAACTAAATGATTTCCGCAAACTATGCATTCTCCTTCATTTAATTTAATTGTTTTTAATTCCTGATAAATGTCTCTTCTTGCTTCGTCATTTAGCTCTTTCCATCTGTCATTCACCCAACCATTTATTTCATTGGAGAGGCATCTAGAGCAAAGAGAAAGTTCGTTTTCAACAAGGTTTGTAAAACTTTTTTGTATCATTTTAAGAATCAATGTCCTGCCAAGTTTTTTGTAGGGAGAACTTAGCAGGAATTAGAGATGAATTTAATTCCTGTAGGTGTATAGCAAACATACCCTAAAGTAGCTAAAGCTACAGAATAAAGATTCCATCTTAAATTTATGTTTGCTATCATAAAATTAAGACAAAAAAATATTTTATATAGATTTGGTTTATATAATATATATTTTTTAAAACTTAATGAAAATATATTTAAATAAGCCAAATTACTTAATGTATTGTAAATATCAATTTTTAAAATGGTTAAGTTTGTTGAGAAAGATAAAGATGTGAAACATGAAAGAATATTTCATTATGATGTTGTTATATTAGGTGGGGGACCAGCTGGTTTAACTTCAGCTATATATGGAGCAAGATATGGTTTAGACACAGCTGTCATTACCATAGATATAGGAGGAGCTGCTAACTTAGCTCATAAAATTGAGAATTACCCTGGATTTGAAGGTTCTGGATATGATTTAATGCAGAAATTCCATAAACAAGCTGTGAAATATGGGGCTAAATTTTTGCATGAAGAAATTACTGAGGTTTACAAAGATGATAATGGGTTTGTTATTGATACTAAATTAGGAAAACAGATACACACAAAAACAATAATTATTGCTTTAGGTACAGAGAAACGAAAGTTGGATATACCAGGAGAAAAGGAATTTGCTGGAAAAGGGGTTAGTTATTGTGTTACATGTGACGGTGCTTTTTTTAAAGACAAAATAGTTGCAGTAATTGGAGGGGGCAATGCAGCTTGCGGAGCTGCATTAATGTTGTCTCAAATTGCAAAAAAAGTTTATTTGACTTACAGAAAAGGAGAATTAAAATGTGAAAAAATTAACAGAGACAAAATTAAAAATGTTGATAAAATTAAAGTTATATATAATGCATTTCCTAAAGAAATAAAAGGAAATAATCTAGTTGAAGAATTTGTTTATGAACAAAAAAGCAAGGAAAAAAAATTAAAAGTTGACGGGGTATTTGTTGAAATAGGTTCTATTCCTGTTACTTTTGTTGCTCAAAAATTAAATATCAAAGTTGATGATAAAGGTTATTTGAAGGTTGATGAAGAAATGGAGACTAGTGTTAAAGGAGTTTTTGCTGCTGGTGATGCTGTTAAATCAAGATTAAAACAGGTAGTTGTTGCTGCTTCTCAGGGTGCTATTGCCACTCGTTCTGCTTATGAGCATATTAAGAATAAAGAATAAGGTATAATTGACTTATTTTCTCCAGAAAATGTGTTGAAAATTGGTAAAATGATATCTCTCAATTGCAAAAAGTTTCAGATTTATATATTGAAACTTGTTCAGAAAAATATTCTGATGTTCCTGAAGATTTGACTGCTCCTCTATGTTTTTAATCACATTCTTTTCAAAACACTAATTCTGTCTTCAATACTAGGATGTGTTGCTGTTAAACCAGATAGTTTCTTTTTAAATGGGTCAGAGATAAATAATGGTGAAACTGCGCCAGAAACTTTCATTTTTTTTGAGTCAAATTTTATTTTTTCTAATGCATGAATTAAACCTGTCGGACTTCTAATAAATTTAACTGATGAAGCATCTGCAGCATATTCTCTTTTTCTTGAAATTGTCATCTGAACTAAATAAACTATTACTGGAGCTAAGATGGCTAAAACAATCCCAATAATCATAAGAATGGCTCCTGATTTGCCCCTATCTTTTCCTCTTCCTCCTGAAAACCACAAGCTTCTTAAAAATATTTGAGATATTATAGCTATCATGCCTATTAATACTGCCACTAAAGTCATGAATCTAATATCATAATTTGCTATGTGGCTTAACTCATGTCCTATAACTCCTTCTAATTCCTGCTTGTTTAACTTGCTAATTGCTCCTGTTGTTAAAGCTATAACAGAATGTTCTGGATTTCTTCCTGTTGCAAAGGCATTAATCTGTTCATTTTCTATAATATAAATTTTTGGTTTTGGCAAGCCAGATGCCAAACACAATCCCTCAACAATATGATGTAATTGCCTGTATTCTTCATATGAAGCTTCTTTTGCTTTTACTGAAGCAAGAGCAATTTTATCTGAAGTATAATAGCCTATAAGAACATAAATTATGCTGATTATAATCCCAAAAATTAGGATTATAAAGAATAAATCCTGATAAATTAAGCCTATAACTGTTGCAAGAATAATAAAAGTTACAATAATAACAAATATAAGCAAGATTGAATATATTTTATTTCTCTGAATCTGATCATGAAAGCTAATTCGTTTTTTATTTTCTTTATCAGCCATATATTTAATTAGAAATCTGGGTTTTAATACTTTATGATATGTTTCTTATTATATGTTTTTTTATGCAATAATTCTTATATACCTAATATGTTCTGTATTATATATATTAAGAAATATATAAAATAAGATATATATTGTAGTAAATAATTAAAATACAAATGTCGCTTCAGTTTTTAATTGAATTGGTGGTTTTCTTCATTATTTTATTATCTTTATTTAAAATTTTGAAAAAATTTGGAAGAAGTGATTTGTTTTTCTATCTGTTTTTGCCTTTGATTTTATTTATAATAGGATTTTCAATGAGGCTAACTAAATCAAGCGAAATTATAGATTTGGGATTTTTCTTTACAGAATTTCCAAATGTTTATTTGTATATTCTATTTGTTCTGGCTTTATTGCTAGGGCAGGTAAAATACTGGAAGAAATAAAACTAAAAATTATTCAAAGCTAACTTTAGGAACAGCTTTTGTTTGCTCAGGAATTTCCAGATAATCTTTCTTTTTCTTTCCAAATAATGAAGCAAACATTGCTCCTGGGAAAGTTGTTGTTAATGTATTATATGATAAAATTGAATCGTTGTAAAATTGTCTAGCATAAGCAATTTTATCTTCAATTGCTGACAATTCTCTTTGTAATTCTAAGAAATTCTGGTTAGCTTTTAATTCTGGAGTTGATTCAGCCATAGCAAAAATTGATTTTAATGCTTCCTGCATCTGGTTTCCTGCTTTAACTCTTTTTACTGTATCCTTAGCAGCTAAAATAGCTTTTCTTGCATCTGTTAATTGTTTGAAAATAGATTTCTCATGCTTAACATACCCTTTTACAGTATTCATTAAATTTGGGACTAAATCAGCTCTTTTTCTTAACTGAACATCAATTTGAGCAAGAGAATTTTCAATTCTGTTACTTAAAACAGCAAACCTGTTAAAATAATAAATCATAATTACAATAAGAAGTATTACAACAATTCCAATAATCCAAACTAATACCATATCTAAATTAGAAAAAAATAGTTTATAAACTTTATTATCTCAATTTTTTTGATTAACCATTCACAACATTTAAAAATATCTCTGGGATAAATTTTCTATGGAAACAAAGAAAAAGGTTTTGTATCTTGCATTAACTCTGATTTTACTATTAGTTGTATTTTATACAGTTACAAAAGCAATAACTGAATTTGCTGGTTATGCAATTCGGGATGTTAATGAGGATGCAGAATTAGATGAATTTGCTAAATGCTTAACTGAAAATAATGTGAAGATGTATGGAAGTACATATTGCGGTTATTGTAAAAAACAGAAAGATTTGTTTGGAGAATCATTCCAGTATATAACTTATATTGAATGCACTGAAACTCCAGATTTATGCGATAATCTTCAAGGAGTTCCTGCTTGGGAAACTGCTAATCAATTAGTATACGGATTGCAAACTCTGGATAAATTAGAAGGATTATCATCATGTAAATTAAATTAAAGGAGGTAAAAATGAAAGTTAGTGTTGATAAAGAAACTTGTATTGGATGTGGTAGTTGTGAAGCAATTTGCCCTGAAGTTTTTGAACTTAAAGATGGCAAGGCATATCCAAAATTAAAAGAAACTGACAAAGATTGTGCAAAAGAAGCTGAAGAAGCATGCCCAGTAGATGCTATCTCTATTTCTTAAGTTTATTTTTTTCACAAAATATAATCATGTTAACCATAGTTTACAATACAAGAGATATTATAGATAAGATTTAAAAACCTATTTTCAGATATATGTTTAAGATGACTAATGGACCAAGTTGGAGAGAAATGAGATTTGCCTCTTTTTTTGATGATTTTCTCAGACGTCTGAATAGCCTAACTATTGAAGCCAAGAGGTTTTCAGAGGGAAGAGGTTTTGTTTATTATTTTGAGACTAGTTGTGGAGGAGAGCATGAACAGGAGGAAATGTTTAAATATAGTTCAGAAGGATTTTTTTATAGAGCACGCAATGTTGGCGGAGGAGGCTTAATGTTTTCAGATGAGAATTTTAACAGAATGCAGGAGAAAATTAGTCCTGAGGGGATGGATCAGATAATAAAAGAACATCGTCTTGGATTAGGAGGCAAAATAATCTTAGATTGGTTTGGAAATCCAAGAACTTTCTTTACTGGCAGACGAGGGTATGCAGAACACAGGGAGATTCCTAAACAATTAAAACCTGAATTAGAAGGAACTTTCCCAGAAATAAGAGAGTTATCGAAACATTTAAATACTTAAGTTAACTATAGTTAACAATAAACCTTTAGAAAAGGTTTCCAAAGGTGGCGTAAAGCCACATATTAGCAAAGAAGCTAATGATGATAAAATATAAAACTAAGGAGGATAAAAAATGTATTCTTTACCACAGGAAATTGAAGTTTGGTATATAATCCCAGCAATTAGAAAAGAATTATCTAGATTGCTAACTAAAAAGCATAATTTAACTTATGAAAAAACCGGAAATATTCTTGGGATTAGCAAAGCTGCTGTTTCTCAGTATTTGAAAAATAAAAGAGCGACAAAAATAACTCTGCCAAAAGAAATTAAAAAAGAACTGGAAAAGTCAGCAAAAAAAATAATAAAAGATGAGAAAAAAGCTGTCAAAGAAATTCAGAGAGTTTTAAAATTAATGAAAGACAAAGGTTATGAATGTCGGTTATGTAAAAAGTTTAATAAAGGGATATTAGAAATTTGTGAGGAAAAACCATCAAAATAAAATGCTCATTAATCTAAAAAATTAAAATGAAACGGATTTATCTTGACAATGCTGCAACAACGCCTGTTGATAAATCGGTTTTGAAAGAGATGGAACCTTATTTTACAGAAAAGTATGGCAATGCAAGTTCCTTGCATATAAAAGGGCAGGAAACAAAAAGAACATTAGAAGAATCAAGAAAAGCAATTGCCAAATCTATTAATGCAAAACCTGAAGAAATTATTTTCACTTCAGGAGGAACTGAATCAAATAATTTTGCTTTGAAAAGTGTTGCTTTTGAAAATGCGAAAAAAGGAAAATCAAAAGGGCATATTATTACAACAAAAATAGAACATGATTGTGTTTTAAATGCATCAAAATGGCTGGAAAAACAAGGATTTAAAATAACATATTTAGATGCAGATAAACAAGGTTTTATCAGCATAAATGATTTGGAAAAAGCAATTCAAAAGGATACTATTTTAGTATCAATAATTCACGGTAATAATGAAATTGGAACTATTCAAAATCTGAAGAGATTAGGCAAAATATGTGAAGAAAAAGGTGTTTATTTTCATACTGATGCCTGCCAATCTTTTACAAAAGTTCAGATAGATGTGAAAAAACAAAATTTAGATTTAGTTGCTTTAAATGCTCATAAAATTTACGGTCCAAAAGGTGTTGGAGCATTATATATTAGAAAAGGGACTAAAATCAATGCCTGGCAGCATGGCGGAGGACATGAATTTAATTTAAGAAGCGGAACAGAAAATATTCCCGGAATTGTTGGATTTGCAAAAGCTGTTGAGATAGCAAAAAAATCAGATGTATTGAAAATGAAAAAATTAAGAGACAAATTAATCAATGGACTGGAGAAAATACCTAATTCAAAACTAAATGGTTCTAAAGATAAAAGATTATGCAATAATGTTAATTTCACTTTTAAGGGTGTGGAAGGAGAAGCAGTTGGGGGTTATCTAGATGCTCGGGGAATCCAGAGTTCAACAGGCTCTGCTTGCAGTAGTCATTCACTAGAACCAAGTCATGTATTAATGGCTATAGGTTTGACACATGAACAAGCTCATGGCTCAATAAGATTATCACTAGGAAAACAAAATACGGAAAAGGAAATTGATAAAGTTTTGGAAATTTTGCCCAGAATTGTTGAAAAATTAAGAAAAATCTCCCCTTTTGAAAATATAGTAAATAAATTGGTTGAATAAAATGGAAAAGAAAAAATCTAAAATTAAGTTAAAAAAAGATATGACATTTGCAGATGCTTTGAAATATCATCCTGAAGTAGCTGAAGAATTAATGAATTTAGGTATGCATTGTATTGGTTGTCCTATGGCAATGATGGAAACTATAGAGCAGGGAGCTATGGCTCATGGATTAAATCCAGATGAAATTATAAAAAAATTAAATGAGAAAATTGAAAATGAATGAGAAACTGAACAAATACGGGCAATATACAAAAAAAGTAATGGAATATTTTATGAATCCTAAAAATGTTGGAGAAATTAAAAATGCTGATGGTTTGGGTAAAATCGGGAATCCTGTATGCGGAGATATAATGTATGTTTATATTAAAGTTGGAGAAAGAAAAGCTAAAGGAAAAGCGAAAAAAGAAGAGTATATTGAAGATGTTAAATTTAAAACTTTAGGTTGTGCTGCTGCTATTGCCACATCATCCATGATAACTGAATTGGCAAAAGGAAAAACATTAGATGAAGCTAAAAAAATTACAAGAGACGATGTTGCAAATGCTTTGGGAAAATTACCTCCAATTAAAATGCATTGCTCTAATTTAGCTGCAGATGCTTTGAAAAAAGCAATTCAAAATTATGAAAAGAAGAAATAATTTAATTTCAGTGAATAATATTAAAAAAACAAGGAAGGGAAAATGAAAAAACAAGTTGTTGAAAAACTTGCCGCTTTAATTACAGCTGCATTTGGCTTAGTTGCTGCATTGGCATGGAATGGAGCAATACAATCAATATTCAGAGAAATTTATGGTGACGCCAGCTCTATTACTGCTATGCTGGTTTATGCAATTGTTGTGACAATTATTGCTGTAATTGCAACAATATGGATTGGAAAATTAGCTGATAAGTCTAAAAGTGAAGAAAAGCAGGAATAAACATAAATATTAATAATTTAATTAAAATGGATGAAAAATTTAAACAGATTAATAAAATGGTAGAGTATCCTTCTCAAGGTATTTTAAGTAAACAAATATTTGATGAAATATTAGATGTTACTTTATTTTGCATGGCTAAAAACAGTTCTATATCAGAACATACTTCAACAAAACAAGGATTTGTTTATGTAATTGAGGGAAAAGGGATATTTAATATTGAAAATAAAGAAATTAAAATGGTTCCTGGGAAAATAATCTATATAGATGAAAATGCCAAACACTCATTAAAGGTTGGGAAAAATACAAGCTTTTTGCTTGTATTAGTTTAGAAAAAATGAGGTTCTGTATAATTAAAAGGTGATAGCTTTTAACTAGATTGTGATTC
>CAZQGH010000028.1:0-16189 GCA_964592915.1 Candidatus Woesearchaeota archaeon
TCTAATTATATACAAGATAAGATTATCTATCACCCGTAGACTTTACAGAACCGGATATAAAAACATTTAAAAACTATTTAAATTAAAAATAAACATGGCAATGACCGCAGTTAAACTTAAGATTATGCCTTCATCTCCAGAGGTAAATCTGGATGAAGTTCAGGAAAAAGTTAAATCTTCTTTAGAAGAAAAAGGTGCAAAAAACCTTTCATTTGAATTAGAACCAATAGCTTTTGGTTTAAAAGCTATAATAGCTAAATTTGCCTGGCCAGAAGAATCCGATACATCACAATTGGAAAACATAGAAGTTGAAAATATTTCTTCAGCTGAAATTATTGATTATCGTAGAGCGTTTGGATAAAAAATCATCAAAAAACTTTATAACTATTAATTCTATACCATAATATGGAACAAGAAGCTGAAAATATAAAAAAGCAATTAATAAATCATATTGAAAACACTTTTCCTAAAGACAAACAACAGCAGGCAATTTCTCAGATTAAATCTATGAATAATCAGCAATTAGAGCAATTTTTAAAACAAAACAATTTATTGCAATCTAATTTAGGTAATCAACAACAATGCCCTTTTTGTTTAATTACTCATGGCAAATTAAATGCTTATAAAATTGATGAAAATGAATCATCACTAGCAGTTCTGGAAATTAACCCTTTAAGCAAAGGACACACAATAATAATTCCAAAAAACCATGTTTCATCATCAGAAATTCCTGAACAAGCTCTAACTTTGGCAAAAAAAGTTTCTCAAAAATTAAAAACAAAATTAAACCCAAAAGAAGTTCAAATCTCAACTTCAGAAGTGTTTAATCACGCAATAATCAATGTTATTCCAATATATGAAAATAAAAAATTAGAAAAGAAAAAAGCTGAAGAATCTGAATTGAAATCTTTACAAGAAAAAATTTTGAAAGAAGAAATCCAAAAAAAAGAACCTGAGAAAAAAGCTGAATCAAAACCAAAAAAACTTCCTAAAGCTCCTAAAAGAATTCCTTAAAAATTTGCATCAGAGATAAAAATGAAAAAAATAAATCTCTGACAAGTATAATCCGAATGCAAATAAAAAAGCAGGCACAAAAGGAATTCCCTCTTTAATCTTAACTTTTTTCTTGTTTTTTTGCAGCAATTCAATTTCCTTCTCATCCAAACCTTCCCAATTAGGTTTTATTGTCCTTTTCCCAATTTTAACTTCTTCATACAACCAGTCCCCTATAGTTAATTTTTTCACATCCATATTTTTTATCATGCATCCCTTTTCAATTGACTTAGCATAGATTATTAGTATAGGAAACAAAACAACAAGTATTGGAAATATGAAAAATCCGTAAAAGAAAAATTCGCCAAATCCGGGAATTGCAATTATCAAAATAAATAAAATCGCAGCAAAAATCAAACTCAAACAAAAGAGAAATTTATGCTTATGAAATTCTTTTTTAAATTCCTGCTTAAAATTTTTGCACTTAAAAACCAGAAAAAAACTGTAAAACAAACCATAAATGCTGCCAACTAACAATAAAAGAAAAACAAAAATAACGAGCATATAAATATTGCCTAATAGATTTCCTGATAAAGGTAATACTGCTCCTAAACCTATTAAAAGTTTTGCATCTCCTCCGGCAAAAACTCTTCCATAATAAAACACATATGCAAGAAAATAAAAAATTCCGAATCCTATTAAGCCAAAAAATAAAAATTCATATTCATAATTTAAAACAGAATAAAATGCCCGGTATCCCAAAGCAAAAATAATCAGTGAAAAATTTAACCAGTTGGGAACCTCTCTTTTTTTGATATCACTTACTGAAGCAAAAACCAGATAAATTATTCCTAAACCAATTAAAAATACCTCTTTCATTATTTATTTAATAAAGAAACCTTTATTAAGCTTTTTCTATTTATCAATTAAAAGATGGTATCTGAAGAAAATTTTAAAAAATATTTTTTTTGGGCAATTTTATTAGTTTTAGCAATTCTTTCATATTTAATAATTAGAGATTATATTGTTGCTATTGTTTCTTCATTTGTCCTAGCTTACTTATTATTGCCTCTGCATAAAACACTTTCAAAAAAATTAAATGCGCCTTTATCTGCAATTATCTCGCTATTATTAGTTTTATTCATCACAATTATCCTATTATATTTAATAGCTAACACTTTAGCAGTTCAGATTGAAACTCTTATTGGAGGAGAGCCAATTCAAGATTTATCAATTACTTTGACTAACTTGTTTTCACAAAGTGATTTTTTAGACGTATTTACTCCTTATATCCCAAAAATAACAACTGAATTAGGCAACTTATTAACTAGCATAACTTCATATTTAATCTTTAAAATTCCCAATTTGATTATTACAATAATTTTAACATTTTTTATTTCGTATTTTGTCTTAATTAACTGGAGTCAATTGAAAAAAACTGCTTTAGAAATAATGCCTTTTAAAGACAATCAAAAAGTTATAAGTAAAATTTCTCATACTTCAAATGATATTGTTTTTGGTTCTATGATTGTTGCAATTATGGAATTTGTTGTTGCTTCAATTGGTTTGAGAATTGCAGGAGTTAGTTTTTATGCATTTTTTGCTTTGCTAATTGCAATATTTGCTTTTGTTCCTTTGTTAGGACCAAATGCTGTCTGGGTTCCTTTATTAATCTACAAAATAATTCAGGGGCAGTATCTTGCTTCAGTTATCATCTTAATTACAGGATTAATAGTTGGAGCAGGTTTAGACGGTTTTATTAGAACAATTGTGATTGGGAAAAAAGCTGATATCCATCCAGTTGTTGTCTTAATAGGAATTTTAGGGGGAGTTAAATTGTTTGGATTATTCGGATTTGTAATTGGCCCTCTTGTATTAAGCTTCTTCATAGAATTTTCCAGTCAGGCACTAAAAGAAAGCTCTTTTAACAATTCTAAATCTAAAACAACTAAGAAAGCATCAAAAAAACAACGCAATAAATCTAACACTGAAAAAACAGAATCAAACAAGATTAAAACAAATAAAAACAAGTAGTAATAATTTTTAGAAATAATTTATTTCTTGTTTTTTCTCTTATCTTTTTTATTATCCTCTTCTTTCTTTTTCTCTTTACTCTTATCATCAATATTCATGCTTCGCTGACTCCCTCCATGTTTATACGGGTGCTTTTTCTTTTCTCTGTATTTATCTTTCTTCTTGCTCCTTTTCTCAGGATATCCATAACTCATTTTAATTAATAAAGAATTTATTTAATATACTAAATAGAATTAACACATCTTTATAAAACTTGGGTTGGAATATTCTCTTAAACCTTCTTACTCTGGATTGGTACCAGAATCTGCATCGCCATTTTCAATTCTCTCACAAATATCAGTTTCACAAGGAGTTATCAAACCTTCCTCTTCCAATCTTTGACAAGTTATTTTAATTTCATTTTTATTTGGAACTCTACAAGAACCACTAACATCTTCTCCACATACCTTTAAATCATCAGGTATCTGGCTCTCCTCTAAATCATCAACTGTTTTTAATTCAACACAATAACCAGCAACACTTTCACTATTACAAGCAAAAACGCAACTTTGCTCAACTTTTGCTAAAGTTGAACCCGGAAAAATATCAAAAAAATCTAATAATCCTTCAAAACCTCCAATAAATCCCAAAGCCACTACAACTAAAACAATAATACCTAAAATAATTGCAATAACCAGCCATATCGGGGTTCCTTCAGCTTTTTTATTCATTTTTTTCCTCTTTTATAATTTGTTTAGTATTTAGATGTTTAAAAATCTTTCTTTTACTAAATTAATATTAAGCTGTATTGGGTACGAAATCATATCTAATATAAATCCCATCAGAACAATACTGTCCAACCATTATCTTCCCATTTGTAGCTACTCCATTAACTAATTCAGCTGCCTCCTCATAAGTTGATGCTATTCCCTCTTTTAAATAAAAATTTGCTTTAGCTTCTTTAACATAAACTGCTTCAACACATCTCCCATTATTAATCCACGTAGATACTTTTTTAGCATCTATATATAACATAACAGCTATAGCTGCACATAGCAACAAAACCATAATTGTAAACAAAGTTACATAGGTATTTGCTTTTTTATTCATTTTTCTTATCATCTTCATTATATTTTGCGCATAAAACAATTTTTTTGTTATTCTCAATATAAATTGTTACACTAATAGTATTTTTTTCGCTCGGTCTGCAATTTACCCATGTTAATGAACCATATGAAGATCCTGGCCTAATATCCCAGGGAAGTCGGTAACTGGATTTACTATAATAATGATTAATATTCTCATCAATATTATAAACTCTTATCCATGTTTTTTTAAATAACCCTTCATCTCCCCTGGGAAAATTTTGATCCATAAAATTTATAGCTTCTTCTCTATACCTTTCTATTTGATCTCCATCTCCTGAAATTAAATTAAGTATTTTAAGTTGTTCTCCATTATACTCAACAGGACTTGATAAAAATCCTATAAAATTTTCTGTAGCACTTAAATCGTTTTCAGCAACATTCTCTTCAACACCCTCAACATCAACTTTAACAACTTCCTCATTTCCGATTCTCTTTGAAACCCTAGCAACAGTGACAACCATGATAAATATTATCATGATAAAAAAAATGATTATAAATGCAACAAACCACGTCATTGCAGTTGCCTGAGATTTTTTATTTAATTTTGTCATTTTTCTAATGCTATTGATTCTCCAAAATTATTTGAAGCTGCTAAAATTTTAATTTTTAATTTATTAATCTGAACATTATTGTTGTCATCAATTGTCTCTTCTAAAACAAAAACCTGTTTTTCAACACAACCAGGAAAATGTTTTGCTTTAATCTCTTCATCCATTTTAATTTTGCATTCTTTATCCATGCTTATCCTCCCGCCAATAATATCCTCTTTATCCTGAATTTTCTTTCCGGTTTGAGAATCCACAAATGAAATATTAAAATAAAAATTTCCATTTTCAAAAATTTCTTCTTCTAAACCACAGTCATAAACATTGAAATTTTCCAAATCCGCTAAATACCCTTCATTAGCTAAACAATCAGCAATTTTATTTGCCAAAACATCAGCTTCTAGTTCCCTGATATCCATTTCAGCTGAATAAAATATCAAAACCCCAATCACAATTCCTGCAGCAACAAAAGCTAAACAAAAAAACCACCAAGCACTTAATATGTTTTCCTGTCCTTTTTTATTCATTTTTATTCCCCTATAATTAAAATTATCTTATTATTTTCTATTTTTACTGGTTTGATATTAACATCAGAATAAAAAATATGTTTATACCCTCCTCTATGAGAAAGCTTAACCCTCACGGTATTCATATTATTGTCAATTTCCACAACCTTCTGTTCATTATTCCTTATAAGGTTATTCTTATCAATTAATTCTAAACTTGTGTCATCTAAAGGAATATTTATTGTTGTTCCGGATTTAGCTGCATCAAGAATCAGAGAAATTTGTTTGGCGTATTTTTCTTCTAAAATTGAAGCGCCAGAACTGGCTCTGACTACAAAAATTAATAAAAGAGAAACAAAAATCAAATTTAAAATTATGAAAATAATATTTTCTTGAACTAAAGTTTCTCCTCCTTTTTTATTCATACCTAATTAAAAAACAAGAGAATTATAAATTTAACTAACTTAAATAATAAGCTTAAACAATTGTTAATCATAATAAAGTAGTAACAAACAGAAAAATTTAAATAGTAAAAAATTTATACTTGATAAGATTAATAATAAAATGTTAGAGAATATATTGCAAAAAGCAAGAGAATTTACAAAAAAAGCATCAGTAATTGGATTAGCTGGCTTGGCATTAGCTTCTTGTGGAAAAAATGATGCAAAACAAATTTTCCTTGAAAGTGAAAACCAAGCAAATCAACCAAAAAACATTGAAGAAGCTAAAGACAAAATATTCAGAAAAAGAGTTAATGATAATAGTGTTTATTTTAAATTTGATATTGAAAATTGTGAATGGAAATACACTTCTGATTTAAATGAAGATTATGAAAACTGGTTGGTTTTAAATGAAGAAAAAGCTAAAGAATTTGGAGTAAATGGAATTGAAAAATATGATTTGGTTATTGGAACAAGAATCTTAAGATGTGTGTATTGTGCAGAGGAGCTAAATGCATCAAAAATTCCTGCTGAAGAAAAAGCATTGCAAATAAATGAAAAATATGAAATTGATTTTAATAATGCTTTTTCAATTGCTTATGGAAATCCTGATTTAAATTTAGAAGAATTATTTTTAGAAATAGAAAGCAGAGGATATTGAGGAATGGAAACTAAGAATAATAAAAATTCATAATATCAAAAAAACCCTGTGTGTTACCACATGTCAGAAATGTAAATTTCTGATGACTGTCAGAATTCTATGAATTCTGATAATAACAACTAAATATACTGGAACCCCTCCTAAAGGATATGGTTTCAATTTATGGACATGAAAAAATCTAAATTATTAAACTGGTTAGTTGCAGGTTTTCTAGCTTTAGCGCCAATTAATCCTGCTTTGACTCAGGGAAAACAAGAAAAAAGTCACAGAGATTATAAAATTAGTTTGCAACATTCTCAGGAATATGATAAATCTGATTCTTCTTCACTAGATGATAAAATTTCGGTAGAAACAGGAAGAGGCATAGAAGAAGATAAAAATCTGTTATATCTTAGCATTGCTCCCTCAGATTCTACTGAAATGTTTCAGGTAGATTTAATTGTTCCGGATTATTTTAGAATTAAAAATCCTGAAAAAGATATCAAAGTGGTTAGAACAATTAAGAGACCTCTTAGAAATCCTGAATTATTAATAAGAGGTCCGAATTTGCCTCAGCAAAAAGAAAAAAATGCTCTGGAAAATCTGCAAGAACAACTGCAAAAAAAAGCCCTGTCTTCTCCTTCAAACTTAATTCCACAGGCTGGAAATTTAACCTGGAGATTTTACCAGTATGATGATAAGATATTGCAGAAATTAAAAAATGAAGGAAAACAAGTTTTAACAATTGACAAAATAAATCCTAATGTTCAGGCTCGTTATTATATTCATTACTCAATCAACCATAGGCAAATAACAGTTGAAACACCTGATGGAAAAGCAACAGGATTATATCCTCCAAGAGATGTTGAACCAGAAGTTTATGCTGTTTTAACTCAAATCAAAGAAGCTCAGGAATTCTCATCAGGAAGAAAAATTAATGAATTGCAATTAAAAATTCCATTTCAATCTCGAACTGTTGATTTAGATAACTTAATAACAAGATTTTATGATTTCCACTCTCCTCCATTAGAAATACCTACAAGAATAGATTTATCTGGAATAAATCCTGGAGATGGCAAACCAGATTACAAAGCAATCCTAATGAGCGGAACTAATTATCTAATTATTGATGATGACTCAGTAAAATCCTACAGAGGATTTTCAATAGGCCCATCTACAGATTATTATCTAAATATAAAAATGAGAAGAACTAATAAGCAAGGAATTTATATGGGAAGATTTAATAGATTTCCATCAAACGCATTGCATTTATTCAAACACCCAAGAGATTAAGGAATGCTTTCTATAGCAGCACAAAAACTCTTTATGCTATCAACATTATAATTAGTTAAAGTAGTTATTGAACACCCTTCTCTTGCATTTTTACCAACTGAAACTTCCCCGCAATAACCAGCTGTAATACCTCTGTTTCTCGCAACATTATACTGCTGATAAGAAACTCCTACAATTGCTAAAAGAGTTCCTGCTGCAATAGTTGTAGGCGAAGCAATGGCAGCACTTGCCCCTGCTGTTGCAGTTAAAGGGAATAATAAGAAACTTGCCAGCCCTAATTTTCCTGCACCTGAAAACGTATTCTTGAAAACTGCTCCATGTTCAGGAGCAGAAATTTGCATGAATAAAACTGCTAACTGATCATCATTTTGATCAGGAGTTGAAAGTGGAGCAGGCTCTATCTCATAACTTTCTTCACCTTTCTTAACCAGTTCCTTATTTTCCTCTTCTAAAATAGGAATATTAATTTTATCAGGTAAGATGTGGCTTGAAGATTTTCCATCATTTAAATATTCCACATAAGTTGCTTCAGAATTAGGCATTTTATGAGTTAACATATAATTATAAACATTAATATTCAAAACAGTTTCTAAATAATCCTCTCCAAATTCATCTTTAAAACCTTCGCTATCAAAAGCTATTCTGGAACAAATGACACAGGTGGGATAAGAGTTACCTATCCCAAATTTATCATTCCAGTAATCTGAAAACAAACTTACTTTTCCTTCCCCCATCATGCTCCAGCAGTCAACAACTTCCCTAGCTAAAAATTTCTCAATTTCTTTTTTATCATCTACTCTTACTCTTCCAACTTCATCACTCTCACTATACTCCTCACAAGTTCCAAAATATTTAGGAGTTATGCAGTATTTAGATGTTTTGCATTTCAATGGAATATATTTGTCTATATTTCCTTCTTTAGGAAATGCTGCCCGGGTAATAACAGACTGATGACAAGCTTCTTTATCAACTCTCCCTGTAAAACCTATCTGATAAAATAAAAACATCAAAATTCCAAAACCAATTAAAACCAACACAATTTTGATGAATGTTGAACTTACCATCTGGGCTTTTATTCTTACCATATTATGTGCTTAAAAAATTTATTAAATAATTTATTGCTAATCCTAAGATAATAAATATCACAATCCATAATAATACTTTAATCAATACCTCTATTTCTCCTTTTTTATTTTTCATTTTTCTTCATATCCTCTGCTTTTTATTTCTAAGAATAATTCTTCCAAGCTTAAATCAGGATTTCCATAAGCAATTGAAAAAGCATTATTAAACTCAATTTCATATTTTTCATTTATTTGCAATGCTTTTTCTTCAGCAACTAAATTTTCTTCATCTAATTCAACAGCATTATAATTCTTAGATAAAATTCTTGTTCCAGTAACCAAATCATATTTTTCAATTCCATTTACTCCAAATTCTTTAGCTTTTTCTTCATTTAAAACCAACCAGTTTTCATAATCTTCATTTAAATCAGAAGTGTATTTCCATTCACAATTTTCAATATCAAATTTAAAATAAACACTATTATCATTAACTCTTTTTCTGAATATTTTGTCTTTAGCTTCATTATAACCCTCTAATTTAACACATTTAAGATTCTCAAAAAATTCAGTAGGAACATCGTTTAAACCATATAAAAGATTGTTTATTTCAAATAGTTTAACATTATACTCTTTATTTCCAAAAAAAGAAGCTCTTCCTGTTTCTATTACTTCTTGTATTTTTCTTGAAAACTCTTCAGCAGTTTCAGCAGATAATATTCTTTTAATTAGGATTATGTCTTCTTGTTCAATTTTATCTTTAATCTTAGGATTTTCAAAAATTTCATCATCTGCACTAGTAATCCATTTTTGCTTTCCATTAATTAAAACTTGTTCCTGATTAGATTTAATTAAAACCATAGGAGTATTATCAAAAAAGTTCCACCAAATAACAATCTCATCATCATCTCTTTTTAAAAATCCGTCATTGAATATAATACTAACCCCCTGTCTTGATTCTCCTGACAAAACTATCTCTGTTTTTATTTCTTCTACTATTTCTTGTTCTTTTTCAAAATCTTCCTGACTCTTACATAAAAGATTAGGAGAATCTAATTTAAAGGAATTATGAATTCTATAAATTTGTTCTAAAGTAGGTAAATCTCCTGAATATTTTATATAATCGCTAGAAAGTCTCCTGTAATCACTCTGTATTGTTAGTTTATTGCCTATTACTTCCCCTACTTTTACATCTCTTGCCCAATTTAATGCCAACATAATATCTGCTTTATTGCTTCCAGTTTCATCCCAATACAAATTTGTCCATCTTCCAAAGTCAGCAATTCTATTTTCTTTTAATTCATAAACAATAATAAACAATTCATTTTCTCCATTTCTCTCATCTTTCTTTATCACTCCCAAAGGTCCGCTAGGACAAGCTTCACTAAATGTAGTCACATCTGCTTCACTAATCTCAACATCTTCAACATCTCCTTCATAACCTGGTAAATCTCTCATCCAGTCAATAATATCATTATAAAACAAGAAAACTAAAACAACAGCTAAAACTAGTAAAGCTAACAACCAAATTAATAATTTGTCAATTACATGCTGCCCTCTTTTGCCAGTTATTTTTCTCAACATTTTACCTAAATCTGAATATATTTTTAATCTGCTCTATTAAATTAACTCCCTTACCTTTCAAAACAAAATACATTACAGCTACAACTACTGCAGTAGCTATTGCAATTAACCAGAAAATTAAAATCTGAACCTCTACTCCTCTTTTTCCTTTCATTATAATTCTTACATATCAAAACATTATAAATTTAACTAACTTAAGATAAACAAACAGGATAATTATTAATCATAATAAAGTGGTAACAAATAGAAAGTTTTAAATAATAAAAAATTTATATTCTTACAACTTATTGTAAATCAAAAAATGCTGGAAAACATACTAAGCTCAATTAAAAAAACAGCAGTAATCGGATTAGCTGGCTTGGCATTGTTTTCTTGCGACAAGCCTAATTCTGAGATGGATAATCAAGCATCAACTAACTCAACTAACTCAACTAATTTTAATAATGTTCAGGCTAAACAAACTGAACATGAAGTAATAGAAGTTCAAGATTTTGATTATGGACTTAGGAGAATAACATTTGAAAATCCAAAAATATCGAGCTTTGTTGTGTATAAAGAAGATTTGGAAAGAACTGAAGATGAATCTACAGATATGCCCGTTGCAGGAGTGTATGACCGTGAAGGAAATTTACTAGTCAACATATCAGCATGGGAGAAATTATTTACTTCTGGGAATTTAGCTGTCCTGCCAGGAGAAGTGAAAATCAGATACAGAGGTTATGGAACAAGCAAATGGAGCGATAAGGAAGTTGTAAGTCAGGAGGATTTAGAGCAATTAAAAAATGAAGCAGGATTAGAAAATATGGAAGTTTATTATGATCCTGAAGATGGAGAATCAAGAATTATAACCGTTAACAGAAACAGATTAGATGAATTAATACAAGAAAGATTTGAAAGAGTTAGAAATCAAGGGATAGTAGTAGATGTTGAAAGAGATAAGCAGGAGATTATTGGTGTTGTTACTAACTACTGGAATGCTATATACTCCAAAGATTATGAAACAGCTGCTCAGTATTGTATTGGCAGGGAGAGGGAGGTTTTGCAATCTCAGGGGATTATTAAGGAATGGGAGAGCGTTATTTCAAAGTTAACAAAAAAATCATATGAATTTGGAGCAATAGCTACTGGCACAAATATGAGAAATTTGTATAGAACACCAACAAAAATGAAAGAAATTCAAGAAATAAATGGAAAACTAGATTTAAAGCTAAAACCCTATAATTTTCACTTATTTTCAGTATTAGAAACAGCTCCATTAAATCAGGACGAAGTTTTTTTAAATTATACTATTTTTTTACATAAAGTAGATCATAAAGAATGGAAAATTATACAAGGCATGGGTTTAAGTGGACAGCCAAATATAGAAAATCAATTTATGTTGCATGATTTAGAAGCAAATAATGTAAGTCCTGCAAATAGGGTTGTAATAAAATAAATTTTGAAAATAATTAATTTACCTTCTCCATAAAATTCTTACTACAATGTTCTTATCTCCTGGATTTTCAATTAAAAACACAGGCCATTGAGGAAGTACTTTACTATTTTCTAATTGCCTACTTTTTCCAGCAGAAATTGCTAACAACGAAGGGACTCCCTCGATCATATTTTCATATTTTATACTTATAAAAATAGGATACTCATGATCTTGAAAATATCCTTGAATGTTTTTTTTAAGTTCTTGTTCAGCTAGGATATTCTTTTGATTGCGTATAAAGTATAATATCTGCTCTCGAATTGTTTTTTCCTCACCTAAAAATAAAGATTTTGAATCTAAAAAATTAATAAATAATTCTCCTTGTTCTGAATTTAAAGATATAAAAGACATAGTTATTATATCTTGCTTTTTTTGCAAAAATAAGTTCAAAGGAATTTCATAAATTAATAACTGGTTAAATTTGTGATTAATTACAAAAGATGATTGAATAAATTCAAATTTGTTCTCAGATTTCCTGCAAACTCCGCTAATCTCGCAATCATCAACAATCTCTCCCGAAATCTCACAAATACACAAACAATTTTCTCCTAAACATTCAGAAGGCGCATTTTCTCCCTTATTAAATGCAATTAAACTCCAATCTTCAGGCCCGGTAATTAAATACTCAATTGTTTCTCCTTCTTCTAATTCATCAATCCTGCTTGTTATTTGTTCTAATGCAGCTTTTGCCTGTTCAATTTCTGTTTTAGAAGTGAATAAATTGAATAGTTTAACTGCCAATATCATTAATAAAATTATGCTTAGAACAGCAATAATTATTTTTAATGTTTCAGGAAGCAGTATACCTCTTTTTCTTTTCATTAGCATATTCAAATAACAAATCAAACAATTATAAATTTATGTCTTTTTCTAATAAATCAACAGATTTATTGCATAATCTCCTGATAAATTCAAAGTCCTTGTTTCTTTTTTCTTTTTCTTTACCAAAACTATGTTTTTTCAGCAAACTGATTAATTCAGGATTAATAACAAACAGCTTATCAGCTGTTTGTATTAACTCCCCTTCTTTTGTTTTTGGTTCACCTTTAGAACCATGATTTAATATACAATCTCTCATTGTTTCATTTAACTCATATTCTTTTTCTAATATCTCAACAGAATGTTTTTCATGCCCTTCTTCGCTTATTACTCTACCAATATCCTGAACCCATCCAACTATTTTTAATAATTCTTTATCAACTTCCTCGCCCCCTAATATTCCAGCAATCTCTCCAACTAGCTTTGCATGCAAAATAAAAAAATCTCTATCCGCTTCATCAAAATCCTTGAAACTTTCCTTACATAACTGTTCAGCTTTTTCTAATGTTAATTCCATATTCTAATTAAGAATTAATTGTTTATATTTTTATTTATGATAAATCAACTTGAATAAACTTTCCCTTTTTGGCCAAATCCTGCTCTAGCATCTAAAGTTACAATCTCTCCGTTGAAGTTGTTGTTTCAATTGTCTTTACTCCTGATTTCTTTGCAAAAATCCCCAGCCATTTAATAAGTTTAGAACCAATTCCTTTTCTATGATATCTCTTATCAACTCCCAACCAAACAATCTTTATCCTACTTTTATCAGAATTAAAGCACAAAAAACCTAAAATCTCATCTTTCTCAGAAGCTATAACAATATTATTCATATTAAAATCAATTTCCATATTCTTAATAGCTTTTTTTGTGAACCAATTTAATAAAGATTTTGCTATTTTTATTGCAGATTTTATATCTTTTTTAGTGGCATTCCTAATCTTCATACTAACCAGCCAAAACTCCTCCCAGAGTAATAGCAGCTAACAAGCTTAAACCGATTATGGAAACTAATGCGATTATTAAATATAATAAACCTCCTCTTGACAAATTTTTACCAACTTCATTTGTAGATTTTAATCTGTCTTCTCCTGAATCAACTGTAACAAGAGTGTTAGTTAAAATAAAAATTATCTGTATTATATATAATCCTATTGCAATTTGCAGATAATAAGGAGGTATCATTTGCTTAACATCAAATAGAGTTATTATTGAAGACAAATTTGCAACTCCTGAAACAGCCATTTCTCCCTGCAACTGATATAACAACTGCAATTTAGTCAGTATCAGAGTTATCATTCCTGTTAAACCAACAACAACCCCGGCTAATAATGGAGCTAAAAAAGTGGCATTTGATTTCATATCACTAGACACCTCAGCTAACAAATCTCTTAATCTTTCATTTATTTTATGTATATTCTTGACATATTCTGAAATAGACATTAGTGAACGTGCAGCAACTCCTAATCCTTTTTTTACAGATTCAACTAATATTCTCATACTTGTGGAGATTAACTGAGAAGGATAATAAATTATTGCCCCTCTTCTCCTGTCAAACAAAGCATCTTCTAAACTCATTCCCTGCTGCTGTATGTTCCAGTTAACTATCTTGAAAAAATCTTCAGTTTTTAATCCTCTTGATGATTCAGCTACTCTCCCAAAAGCTAATTCAGCAGGCATTCCATCTCCTAAACGATTCCCTAACTGGAATAAACTTCCTGTAAATTCTCTTTCCAGTTCCTTGCTTGCTTCTCTTGCCTTTATCAATTCTTTTGTTCTTAATTTAAATGAAATATAAAAAAACAAGGCAATTCCAAAAGGAATTAACAAGCTTAAAACCAAAGCCAAAGGCCCGAATGGTCCAACTGTTCCTCCATCTAAAGACTGAAAATCAAATAATTTTGTTTCAGATAAAAAACTTATTCCCAATTGCCCAAAAGTGTAATCTTTTTGCAAGCCAACTAATTCTGGAAAACCTGTAAACTGGAATATTAAAGGTAATAATCCTAATAAAATAAAAGGCAGGCAAATTGCAAAAGCAATAAGATAAGGCTTCTTGCTTTTATATTTTTCATAATCCGGATTGTTTTCCAAAATATTAGTTTCTCCATAACCTCCCGGCCTTTTCAGCATTATTTCATTAGTTAAATAAAATACAAAAAAAGGAATTAACACATTAAATAACAAAAATACATGATACCACTTTACTAAGCCAGATAATAAAGCTGAAGCCAAAGGCAAAATAGCTAAACCTAAGGTTGGCAATACAATTCCTAACATGTAAATGTTAGTTAATGGCGAACGAACAGAATGGGAATATTTCAGCATTTTTTCATAAACTCCATCTAAAATAACCTCTAAAGCTTTCTCCAGAATTAAAATCCTCCTTGATTCAGAAGGCTCATACAAACTTGACTCAATTAAATGAAATGATTCAATAAACTCAACACTATAATCTCTCCAAGTTTCCAAATAAGCATCTAAGGATTCTTTAATAGTTGTATGATTTCCAGTTTCCACGTCCCAGAAAACTTTTTTAAAATCCAGGCTTAAAGGAGGTTCTAAATGTTTAGCAGCAAATGCAATTGCTCGCTCTAAATTAGATGTATGCCTCATATATACAACAACATACAAAATAGCAGGAACCATTTGCGAAGAAGCTTTTAGCCTCCATTTATGTGCTAATCTAAAAGGTAAGGAATAGAAATAATAAAATGCAAACAAGCAAGCAATTAAAACTAAAAATAAAAATAACCAAGGAAACCCTCCAGACAAATAATAAACCCCTAAAGTTAAAAAAACCCCTATAAAAAATATTGCCAAAGTAGCTATAAAAGCAAATGTGACTGTTTGTGAAGGAGTCAAATCCAAATGTGCAATGTTTAGCTGGTGAGAAATTCTTTTTTCATCTTTTTCAGTTAATTTTAATTTAATTGCATTCCCTAAAACCTGGCAATATTTCTCATATTTAGATAAAGAAGGCATCATCTCTTTTTTAAATTCTAAGTAATCTCTGGATGCATCAGAAACATCGACATCTGATAAATCCTGCTCTATTCTCCCTTCATATTTTTTAAATATCTCATCTATCTTGCTCATATTTTCCTCCTCAATAACCTAGAGATTATCTGAATAAATATTGACGCTAATAATCCTAATAATATAAGGCTCATCTGAAAAACATTAAAGCATAGGGTATTAAATATATTAATAGAGATAAATGCAAAAACTAAAAAGTTAATAAAATTTCCAAACCAGGTTAATAATTCAACATCCATTTTAAATTATCAATTTAATGCTCTTATTATGCCATAAATTAAAAATCCTGCAGCTATAAATCCAATTATCCATGCAAGATAATACAGCAATTTCAAAACCTGCTCATTCATTTTTTCCTCCTTTTTTATTTTCACTCCTTTTATCTGATGAATCTAATGATTTATCTTTTAAAAATTCTATTATAGATAGATTAATTACTTGTTTTTTAGAACTATATTTATATTTCTCTCTTTCTACTAATTTTTCAACTTTTTTTAGTAGTTCAGAATCAACTTTCACAGTCTTATCCATCATAAGTTACTTATAGTAACTTTTAGTAACTATATAAATTTATCTGAAATCTGTGTTCTGTAGAAAGTAACTAACCATATACTGAATTTTTAATGATTGTTCTAAA
>CAZQGH010000029.1:0-15423 GCA_964592915.1 Candidatus Woesearchaeota archaeon
TTGGTATTTAATAAATAAGGGGTGGTCCTTTTATAATAAACTTTCTACAGAGCATGGGAAATTAGCTCAAAAGCCTCCGCCAAAGTATAAAAACTATCCATGGCCTGAAAATTAGGTATCTCATCAGGTTTGTTTTCTCTAATTGTTTTGATTGTCTGCTCAAGTTTGCTCTCTTTTACAGCATCTCTAATATTCAATTTTTTTATAACTCCGTCTTCTCTGTTTTTCTCAGCAAATTCATATGCATCTTTAATCTTAGCTTCATCTGTTGTCCATGTTAATCTGCCCTGACTATGAGAATAAACAACTAGCAGTCTCCCAGGAAAAACTAACTTTACATAATTAATTTTCCTATTGTCGAAAACACCAATTATTGAATAAGCATCCATGATTTTTATAACTAAAAAGAATATTTAATTATTTGTATGCTATAAAATAATCAAAGCTCTTTTAAATGTCATTTAACTCATATAAATATGGTGGTATATCAGGAATCAGCAGGTTTTATAGTATATTACGAAGATAAAGATGAAATTAAATTCTTATTGCTAAAGTATCCTTCATACTGGGGATTTGTTAAGGGATTAATTGAAGAAGATGAAGCGCTAAAAAAAACTGCAAAAAGAGAATTAGAAGAAGAAACTAAGATAACTAAAATCAATATTTTAGAGGATTTCAAGGAAAAACAAGAGTGGTATTTCAAATTAGACGGCAAAACAATCAAAAAACAATGCATTTATTTCATAGCAAAAACAAATAAAAAGCAAGCAAGAAATGTAAAAATAAGTCATGAACATGAGGATTACTTATGGTTAAATTATGAATATGCATTAAAAAAACTGGGAATTAAGGATAATAAAAAATTACTAGAAAAAGCTTATAACCACATCAAAGAAAAATCAAAACAACAAACTTTATTTAATTAAACATCTATATTAAAACATCAAAATAATGAAAAAACAAATTACAGATAATTTATGGCAATTCAGCTTTAAACAGTTCGGCTCTTGCGTGTATTTATTGAAAATAGAGGATAAAAACATATTAATTGACACTTCTTCAAAACAAAACAGAGAAAAGTTACTGGATTTTCTAAATGAAATAGGAATAAAAAAACAGGATATTGATTTCATCTTGTTAACTCATACTCATTATGACCACACAGAAAATGCAGAAATTTTTCCAGCAAAAGTTCTGGAAAATAAAGAAGAAATTGAAAATTTAGGATTTAAAGTAATAAAAACACCAGGGCATACGAAAGATAGCAAATGTTTTCTTTATAAAAAAATATTATTTTCAGGAGACACTAAATTTGAACATGGAATTGGGAGAACTGACTTCCCAGAATCCTCACCGCAAGAAATGCACGAATCATTAAAAAAAATTGAAAATTTAGATTATGAAATTTTATGTCCCGGACATTTATAAAAATTTAAAAACTCTTTTTTCTCAGGTAAAGTATGAAAACAATAGTATTCATGGGAAAACAGGGCTCGGGAAAAGGAACTCAGGCAGAACTTGTTTCTGAAAAATTAGGATTACAACATATCTCAACAGGAGATTTGTTCAGAAGATTAGAAGGAGAATTAAAAAAACAGGTTGATGAATATGTAAATGCAGGAAAATTAGTTCCTGATGAATTAACACTTGAAATTCTTAAAAATAAAATTGATTCTGGAGTTGAAAAAGGCATTATTTTAGACGGTTTTCCGAGAAACATAAATCAGGCCAAACTTCTTGACAAAGAAATTGATATTGACATAGTTATAGAAATATCAATTTCGGATGAAACAGCATTAAAAAGATTGTCGGGAAGATGGAATTGTTCAAACTGCGGAAGGATATACAATTACAATACAGAGCCAAAGCCAAAAGTTAAAGGAGTATGTGATAAATGTGGAGGAAAATTATCTCAAAGAAAAGATGACACTGAAGAAGCTATAAAAGAGAGATTACAAATTTATCATAAACAAACTCAGCCAGTTTTGGAGTTTTATAAAGATAAATTAATAAAAATCGATGGCGAACAATCAATAGAAAAAGCTGAACAGGAAATTCTTAATATACTCAGGTAAGTAGAATATACTGTTCAAATACAAGTTTATTTTTAAACTGATTTTATTTCTTAAATTTATGGACTTGATACTGTTTGATTTTGATGGCGTTTTAGTAGACTCATTTGACTCGCATATTCAGTTTTATTATGATACAGCAGAAAAACTGAAAATTAGAATTAGTAAAGAAAGAATTGAAAAAGCACTAAAAAAGCGCGATGATGTATTCCTAAATATGGGATTTTCTCCTGAAATGTTCGATTTAGTTCATCAGGACTATAAACAAAAATTTCATACTTATCCAAATCCTGTATTTCCGGGAATTCCTCAGTTATTAGAAAAAATAAGAGATGCAGAAAAACATGTATGTATAGCAACATCTAATTTAAGGAAACATGTTGATGCTTTTTTCCGGGATTATCTGAATTTTTTTACAGAAATCAAAACAAGAGATAATGGAGGAAAAGCACAAAATATACTGGAACTGATTAATAAATATCCTGATTTAGAACCTATGTTTTTTGGAGATACTTTATGGGATCTAAGAACAGCTAGGGAAACACGTATTCCATTTACAGGAATAGGATATGGCTGGCATGACTTATCTAACCAAGGAATAGGAGTAATCGAATCTGTAAACGACTTAGAAAAATATATACTATCTAGTCCTATGACTACCTAGTTATGATTTCAATGCCATCTCTGTGCTGTAATTCATAGTTTTTTCCAATAACCTGTTTTGTTTTGGCATTAATAGCCTTGATAAAATTATTACCCAAATCAGTATGCAGCTTAAATGCAAAGTCCAAAGCTGTAGAACCTTCAGGCATTAAATAGCAATCAGGCAGGACTCTTCCTTTAGAATCTTCTAGTTTATTTGAACCAGCAGGAAAAACAGCTATGTAATTTAACAAATCAAAAACAGTTGAATTTAGTATTTCCTGAACTCCTGTCCCATTATAAACTTCTAAAACATTTTTTTTAATAAATTCCAAAGCTTTTTTTTGTTTTTCACTTAGCTTATCTTCTTTCAGAATTTTAAAATCAGAATTTCCGGGAACATACTCTATAATTTTATCTTTTGAAGCTTCTCTTAATGCTAATTCAGCTTCTGCTGAGCAGGGAACTATTTTATAATCAAATTCTTTTTTCATTTTTTCTAAATTTTCCTTAGCTTTTGGAGTATCTGCTTTATTTGCAGCAATAATCATAGGTTTTGAAATTTTTCTTAATTCTTTAGCAAACACGCTAATCTCCTCATCTTTCCACGAAGAAGGTATTTCATAATTTAAATCAGTGTTTCTTATCACCTCTTTAATTTGCTCTTCATCAACTTTTAATCCAGAAAACTGCTTATGAACAGCCTCGACAAAATTTTCTTTTGAAGATTCTAATTGTCTGGAAAATGTTTTCCATGCCTTTTTTAATATACCAGAATACCATAAATCTAATTCATTTTCTATCATCTTAACATCATTTCCAGGATAATAATTTTCAGTTTGCTTCCCTTCTTCATTTGTCTTACCAGATAAATCAATCAGCTGAATAAAAGCATCAGCTTCTCTCAAATCATCTAAAAACTGATTTCCTAATCCCTTACCTTCAGAAGCTCCCTTAACCAAACCTGCAACATCCATTAATTCAACAGGAACAAATCTTTTATGATTAATACAAAAACCCTCTCTTGGTTCACACTGCTTTCCAAAATCCTTGTCAATGCAGTCTATTTTTACATAACCCACCCCGTGATTAGGTTTTATTGTAGTAAATGGGTAAGAAGCAATCTCAACATTAGCTAAAGTCGCAGCTTTGAAAAATGTTGATTTTCCAACAGATGGCTTTCCTACAAGTCCGATTAACATATTACAATAATTTTTCTACTTTTTTAATTTTGACTAAGATTGCTCCTTTAGCGGGATATCCTTTATGAATTTCTTTTACTTTTTCCATCCATTCCCCTTTATTATAATAGAAAGCTGCCCCATCAATTCTATAACCTTCTTTATTCCAAACAACCAAGCTTACATTTGGATTTCTTGATAAATTAGATTTAGTTATTTCCATATAATTGTCTCCTATTAGCAGATTATTATCAAAAACTTTTACATCTCCAACTACGATATTATGGGGGGTTTTATCTTTATTTATTGTAGCAAATGCTAAACAATTTGATTCAATAATGGATTTTATTTTATCATCCATATTCAAATTAGAAATAAGTAATATTTAAGTTTAATTATATCATACAGAATCTTGATATTTATCAACTAATTCTCTTCCTGATTTTGTAGCTTTAAGTCCTCCATTATCACTAACTTCAATATAGCCCATATGTGTCAGCCAGTCTATAGCACCCCTGAATTTTTGATTTTCAAAAAACCAGTCTTCAGGTCTCCCGCTTTGCTTTAATTTCTTAAACATTTCGTCTGAATCTAAAGCAATAACAGCAATCTCAGAATATGCTCTTCCTCTTCCAGAACATCCCCGGCTTGTTTCATCAAGTATAAATGCTGCATAAGGTACAATATCCATATAAATACCTTCTTGATTAAATCCTTCAGCTAATCTCTCTTGCAAACTCTCTTCATCTCTATCAGTTTCTATTGGCATATCATCATAAATTAAGAAAGCCTTTTAAATATTATTCTCTTAGGAAGCATATTTCTAGATTATTGTAAAAAATAAAAAAGGGAGAAAAAAATTAAAAAATTAAAATCAAAGATTTTAGTCTGAATCTTCAGTTGAATCGCCTGAAGCTTCTTCTGCATTTTCAGCAGCTTCTTTAGTCTCTTCAGCAGCTTCCTCAGATGCTTCTTCAGCTTTTTCCAAGTTATCTTCAGCTTTTTCCATTGCTTTTTCAGCTTCTTTGTCGCCTGATTCTTCAGCAGCTTCTTCAGCTTCGTCTACTTTTTCTTCTGCTTCTTCTACTTTCTTCTCTGCTTCTTCTGTAGCCTGAGCTGCTTCTTCTGTAGCTTCCTGAGCTTCTTCAACTTTTTCTTGTGTTTCGTCTTCCATTTTCAAAAAAATTAAAAAAATTTAGATTAATCTGAGATACAAAAGAACTTTTAAAAACGTTTCGGAAAGTTTATTAGAGCAAAAAACCTGATTGTTATCCTATTTCAGAAATCTTTATAGGTTTATGATGCCATCTAAGTAAAACTTTGAAGCCTGAATGTGTTGGTTTGTTTTTGGTCTATACTCAAAAGATTTGGTAAGAATATCAGAAAGTTTTATAATATAAACTTTCTTCAATAAATTATGGAAGATAAACTTCAAATTTTAAAGGCATTATCTGATGAAACAAGATTAAAAATTGTAGAATTTTTGCTGGATGGAGAAAAATGTGTTTGCGAGATATTTCCCCATGTTAAAAGAACTCAGTCGACAGTTTCTATCCATTTAGATATTCTAAGAAAAGCAGGAATTTTGGATTCAAGAAAAGAAGGGAAGAAAGTTTATTATTTTATTTTTGATAAAAAAGTCTGTGATGTGTTTAAAGCATTAGGTTATCCTAAAGCTAATCTAAAAAGTAAAACCTGCTGATTTTATTAATTTGACAAAATTTATAAGTATTGATAATCATTAATTTGTTATGGTAAATAAAAGCATAAAACCTGTGATTTTGATTTTTGGGATATTAACTTTTTTCATTTCTGTGATTTCTTTCACAGTGTTTTATACTACTGAAAATTTTTCATCAGTTTGCGGGTGTAGCCTTCCTCCATGGGTGATAATTGTATCCATGTCTTCCTTAGGATTATTTGTAGGTTTATCAACATATTATGTTATTTCAAACAATTATTTAAAAGAGAAAAAAGAACTTGAAAAAAATCTGATAAAATTTTTAGATATTTTGGAAATTGAAAACAAAGATATATTAAAAAAAATCATAGATAACGGGGGAGAAATAAACCAAAATTCTTTATCTAAATCTCTTAATATAAATAAGGTTAAAATGTCCCGAATTGTTTCTAAAATGGAACAAAAAGGAATATTAAGAAAAGTAAAAAACGGCATGACTAATAAACTAATTCTTGAACCTAATTTAAAAAAATTGTTTATTAAATAATGTTTCATTTTTTGAAACCAATCTTTATAAATGGTTTCAGATAATAAAAATTAAGATGTTAACACAAAAATTAAAAAAACGAGGATTATACCTGGCAATTTTTTTGGTTATATTAGTTAGTTTAACAATCAATGTATCTGCACAAGAATTACTAGAAGATAACAAAGTAACAGTTTATTTTTTCTGGGGGGAAGGGTGTCCTCATTGTTCAACGCAAAAACCTTATTTAGAAGAATGGCAGGAAAAATATGGGGATGAAATCGAAGTAAAAATGTTTGAAACCTGGAAAAATCCTGATAATGTTGCTTTATTTCAGGAAGTAGCAAAAGCTTATGGAATACAGGCAAGAGGAGTTCCAACAACATTTATAGGAGAAAGGAACTGGGTAGGATTTTCCTCATCAATGGCACCAGAAATAGAACAATATATTGAATATTGTATTGAAAATAAATGCGGGAATCTTGCCAAGCATATAGATTTTTCAGGAAAATATTCTGAAGAAAATACAGAAGAAGCTCAAAAAAATGAAGAGTTATGCATTCATGTTTTTTTAGATAATTGCTCTGAATGCCAAAATACAGAGAATTATCTTAAAGATATAGATGAGAAATACAATATTGAAATCAAGAAATATGATATAAATGAGGAAGAAGATAAACAAGCTTTTCAAGAATTTAAAGATAGATATGGCTTAAAGGTGAATTTATATCCTACTTTATTCATTGGAGATAGATACCTAACTGGTGAAGGACCTATAAAAACTGCTCTTGAAGGAGAGATTGAAACATGTTTAGAAGAAGGATGTCCTTGTCCGTTATCCAAAGTTAGACCTTTTACCCCAATAACGGGTAAACCCGAAGATGTAACTACGGATGAAAAACAAACTATAAAAATTCCTTTAATAGGAGAAGTGGATTTATCGTCTATGTCCTTAGGATTTGTTACAGCTTTAATTGCTTTTGTAGATGGATTTAATCCGTGTTCTTTATGGGTTTTAACCTTTCTTTTAGGAATTGTAATCTACACTGGTTCAAGAAAAAAAATAGTTTTAGTTGGTTTAACATTTTTATTAGTTACAACCACCGCCTATGGTTTGTTTATGCTTGGTTTGTTAAATGTTTTTATGTATGTAAGTCATTTATTTTGGATTAAAGTTTTAGTTGGTTTAATTGCAGGTATTTTTGCGATTGTTAATATTAAAGATTATTTTTGGTATAAGAAAGGAATTTCATTTACAATTTCTGA
Source organism: Candidatus Woesearchaeota archaeon (assembly GCA_964592915.1). Classification (GTDB taxonomy): domain Archaea; phylum Nanobdellota; class Nanobdellia; order Pacearchaeales; family GW2011-AR1; genus CAZQGH01. The sequence continues at coordinate 7,369 of CAZQGH010000029.1, forward strand.
TAAATATAAACCTAAGATATTCAAAAGAGTGAGAGATTTAATGAATCCCGATAAATCAACAATGAGTATGATTATTGCAACAGCAATAATGGCATTGGGAATTGTCCTTGTTGAGTTACCTTGCACAGCAGGTTTTCCAGTTATATGGACAAACATTATGGCACAACATCAATTAGCATTTTTTTCTTTTGCCTTACTCTTTTTGCTTTACTTAGCTATATACTTATTAGACGAATTAGTTGTCTTTGGAACTGTTGCATTTACACTTAAAGCAAGTAAGTTTGAAGAAAAACATGGAAGAATCTTGAAGTTAATTGGGGGGATGATTATGTTAGCTCTCGCATTAGTTTTAGTATTTAAATCTGAATTAATGAATGATATAGGAGGAGCATTGATTATTTTTGGAGTTGCGACTGCAGTTTCGTTTATTATAATCTGGCTGCACAGAAAAGTTCTTCCAAAGTATGGAATAAAAATTGGAACAGAAGAATTAGAAAGTAAAACATTAAATGAAAAAGAAAATTTTAAAGAATTCAATAAACAAAATCTTAAAAAAGATAAAAATGATAATAACCATGAGGAAAAATAAAATGAATGAAGAAATAAAAGAACTTATAGCAATAGGAGCATCAGTTACTGCAAGATGTAATAAGTGTTTAGAGTATCATATCCAAAAAGCAAAAGAGTTAGATTGTTCTCAAGACGAAATTAAAGAAGCTGTAGAAGTTGGAAAAAATGTTAAGAGGGGAAGTTGGAGTATGATGAATGAAGAAATAGAAAATATTTTAAATTCAGGTGAAAAAAATGAATGAAGATAATTTTCCAAAAGATTTGAAATACAATAAGGATTACTCTTGGGTAAGAATTGAAGGAGATACAGCCATTTTAGGAATTATTGGACCTGCAGCAAAAAAAGTAAATGAATTTGTTTTTATAATGCTTCCTGAGAAAGGAAAGAAGATAAAAAAAGGGGAAAAATATGTTTCATTAGAAGCAGTTAAATGGACAGGGCATTTATCAAGTCCTGTAACAGGAGAGATTATAGAAGTTAATACTATTTTATTTGATGAACCTTCTAAGATTAATGAAGATGGATATAAAAACTGGATAGCAAAAATTAAAATGAAAAACAAAGAAGAATTGAATGAATTAATAAATTCAGAAGAAGCAATTAAATTTTACAAAGAAAAATTAAAATGAACACTCAACAAGAAATAAGATTAGAAAACCTATGCACTAACTATATCCCTAACAGATATTTAGGGGATTTTCTTCCAGCACATATAACTGTAAGGGTAATAAGAGGTTATGCAGAATATCTTTCAAGATTAGAGGATTTTGAAGCATACAGACATCTAAGATATCTTGGAATTTCTAAGAAAAGAGCAAGAGATTTTGTTGAGGAAAGAACTAAATTAATGGGAGGTAAAAAATGAATAAAAAATATGTTTACGCTGGAATAGGAATTTTAGTCCTAATCATTGCAAGTTTCTTTATTTTTTCCAATGGAGACAATCAAAGTGCAACTGGAAATGTTATTTCTGAAAGTTCAGATTTAACTGGAAACCCGGATAAAGTAACAGTTTATTTTTTCTGGGGGGAAGGGTGTCCTCATTGTTCAACGCAAAAACCTTATTTAGAAGAATGGCAGGAAAAATATGGGGATGAAATCGAAGTAAAAATGTTTGAAACCTGGAAAAATCCTGATAATGTTGCTTTATTTCAGGAAGTAGCAAAAGCTTATGGAATACAGGCAAGAGGAGTTCCAACAACATTTATAGGAGAAAGGAACTGGGTAGGATTTTCCTCATCAATGGCACCAGAAATAGAACAATATATTGAATATTGTATTGAAAATAAATGCGGGAATCCTTTAGAATGAAAGTAGTTATTATTGGAGGAGGTAGTGCAGGAACTACATGCGCATTTGAGTTGCGAAAATTGAATAAAGATGTAGAAATAACTCTTATAGAAAAATCTTCTAATTTAGAGTATTCCCCTTGCGCATTGCCTTATGTTTTATCCGGGGAAATAAAATCTTTTGATGATATTTTTATTTTTAGTAAGAAAGATTATGAAGAAAATAATATCAATTTGCGGTTAAATTCAGAAGCAGAAAAAATAGATACTAAAAATAAAAAAGTAATTCTTAATAAAAAAGAAGAATTAGGTTTTGATAAATTAGTTATTGCAATTGGGGGTAATGTATTTGTTCCAAAAATCAAGGGTTTGGAAAACATAGAGTATAAGACATTTAAGACAATTGAAGATGCAAAGGAAATTTCAAAAAAAGTAAAATCAAAAGATAATTCGGTTGTTATTGGAGCTGGCATGATAGGCATAGAGCTTGCAGTTTCTCTTGCAGAAAAAGGAAATAAAGTTTCACTAATTGAGGCAAAGAAAAATATTCTTCCTAATATTCTTGATTCAGACATGTCTGAAAAATTAAAAGAACAACTAGAAAAAAAAGATATTCAAATTTTTGAAGAATCTAAAATAAAAGAGGTATCAAATAAAAAAATAAGTTTAGAGAAAAATGAGATTGAGTTTGATAATCTCTTTTTATGTACTGGTGTAAAAGCAAATACTTCTCTTGCAGAAAAAGCTGGATTAAAGATTGATAAAGGGATTGCAGTTAATGAATATCTTAAAACATCTAATAAGGATATTTATTCTTGCGGAGATTGCGTTGAATCATCTGAATTTAATACAGATAAAAAAATTTTTAGTCAGTTAGGAACAACCGCAGTTAGACAAGCAAAATTTATTGCAAGAAACATTTTAGGAGAAAAAGAAAAATTCCCTCATGTATTAAACAATACTATTTCGAAAATTGGGGAGAAGTATGTTGGAGCAGTAGGAATAACCCAAAAAAGGGCAAAAGAATTAGGAATAAAAACTGTTTCAGCAAAATACACGGGATGTTTAAGAGCTGAATATTATTCTGATAAAGAAAAAATAACTATTAAACTAATTTGTAATCTTAGTGGGGAGATTATTGGGGGACAAATAATCGGTGATAATGAGGTTGTTGGAAGATTAGATTTACTTGCTTTAGCAATACAAAAAAAGACCAAAATAGAGGAAATTGCTAAATTAGAAACATGCTATAACCCTGCTTCTGCACCAATTTTTGATCCTTTGACGATTACAGCAGAGGTTTGTTTAAAGAAATTAAATATGGTTAGGTAGTTTTAAAATGGCGGATAAAATGGTTTTTTGGGATGATTTGGATGTAAAGAGTCCTATCAGGAATTTGTTAATAAACAGAGCTTGTGTAGATTTGATCGGAAAAGGAGAATATGACTTAATTGCTAGAACTTATTTTCATGATAAAGGAGTTATATTGGGGAGAGGTGAAAGCATTGAAGATATTTATGAAGATGTTTGTGAAAAAGATGGATATGAAGTTGTTTCAAGACCTTCTGGAGGCTCTGCAATTTTAGTTGGGCCAGATTCAACTTTATGCTATAGCATATTTTTTAATTCTGCAAGATTTGGGGGGCGATTCAATATTCATGAGGTTTATAAATCAATTGTTTTGCCTTTGGCAAGAAATTTAGGAGATGAGTTTAGCGTTGTTGGAAATTATTATTTAAGATATAATTTAGATGAAGAATCAATTCCTATTGCAGGGCATGCTATAAAGTCTTATGGTGAAGTAACTCAGTTTGATGGGATTGTTAATTTAAAAAGATTTGATATGGCAGCTCTTGAGAAAGTTTTAAGATTAAGAGAACTCTGGGAATTCAATGGGAAAAAATATCTTAAAGTCAATGGAAGATTCTATGATTTAGATGGGGGAGAGGTTAATTTAGATGAAAATTCTCCCCAATTTTTAAGGAGTGAGAAACAAGAGCTTGAGAAAATTATAGGATTAGAAGAAATCGGGATTTCGACAACAAAATTTAAGCAGAATTTAAGAAAATCTTTAGAAGAAGTTTTTGGAGAAGTTCATAGAATTAAAGGTTTATCTTTTAAGGATGTTGAATTGGATAGATATGCTGAATATTTAAATTTAGGAAATAATTATAAAGGCAGAAGATTTTTAGGACATTGTTTTGTAGACTTAGTTGAAGAAGAGCAAGAGATAGTTTGTGTTGAGGAAGAAAAACCATGAAAAAACAAATAATAATTTTAATAATAGCAGTAGTCTTAATCTCAATATTCCTAATTATAAAACCCTTTTTAACAGAATTTGCTGTTTATTCAGAAGATTCAGGTGAAAAAATAAAATTGGGTTATTGTCCTACAATGCAGGAAGAAGCTATTTCTTTGTCAGAAAAAAAGGATTATGAATTAATTAGATTTGAATATGCCATAAATGTTTTATCTGCATTGAAAAATAAACAAATTGATAAAGCATTAATCGGGAGGAAGGCAAGACAATATGAAATCTCTAAAGAGGTTAAAGAAACGGTATTAGAATCTGGTTACACTTTTGTTTCAAATAGAGGAGGATTTATTGAATATTCCCAATTATCAAACTATGAAATTTATACATACTTATCTAAAGAAATTGCAGAAAGTTTAGCACCGAAAAATTCTAAAATAATTTATCTAACAAAAGAAGAAGCAATCGTGAAAATTAATGAAGGAAGAATTGTTTTAATCTCTTGGGAAGATTGGAGGGATGAATTTGAGCTAATAGTTGCAATGAATGGAAACGAGAAAGTTAAAGAGCTTAGAGGGGTGTTTTTATATCAGGAATGAATTGCGAAAACCAACTCTCTCAAGGATCATAGATTCTTGACATGTAGTAACACACAGGGTTTTTTTGATATGAAAATTAAACGCAATCTTTATAAATATTAAAATTTGCAAAACAAATTTTGCGGCTTAAAAACTTTTTATAGGAAAGATTTTTAAATATTGATAATTATCAATATATAGAAATGAATAAAAAATATGTTTATGCAGGAATCGGAATTGCAGTATTTTTATTGCTGATTTTTACAATTCCAAAATATCTAACAGGGAATGTTACAGCTTCAGGAAGAGAAATTTCTGATGAAATTGAAAAATTAGAAATAATCCATTTTCATGGAACTAATCAGTGTTATTCTTGTATAACCATGGGGAATTTAGCAGAAGAAACAGTAAATACATACTTCTCAGAAGAATTAAAATCAGGCAAGATAACATTTGCTCATTTAAACGGAGAGTTGCAAGAAAATAGAGAAAAAGTAATTAAATATGGTGCAACTGGCTCTTCTTTGTGGATTGGAGTTACCTATAAAGACGGAACTTTTGAAAAAGAACAAAATATTAATGTCTGGTATAAGATAAATAACAAACAGGATTACATGAATTATCTAAAAGGTGTGATTGAAAATAAGTTAAAAGAGGAATAAAAAATGCCTTTAATGTCTTTTATGGAAGCTATGTCTATGAACAGCTTTCCATTAATTGCAGCTTTTTTTATTGGTTTGATGACTGCTTTAAGTCCTTGCCCACTTGCAACAAACATAACTGCAATTGCATATATTTCTAAGAAAATTGATAATGGAAAAAAGACATTATTAACAGGATTTGTCTATACTCTCGGGGCTGTTGATCCTGAGATTATTCTTGATTTGGGCAATTTCTAAAATTCTGTAAACCTAAACATTTATATAGTAATATCAATTGATATTATTACATCTTAAGATTTAAAATGGAAACTGGAACAACAAAGAAAGATAAAAGTTATATTGAAACAAATGATGTAGCTAGAAGCCCAACACTCCAAACAGTCCTTATGGTAGAAAGATTCATAGAAGAAAATTCTGGAGAATACAAAAAAACAGATTTGTTCAAAAATTTGCCTAAAAAAGTAATGTGGCAAACTTTTCAGGTAATAATGGAGTATTTAGAAAGCATATATAAAATAGTGTATGATAAGGAAGGTTATGTAGTTTATATTTGGAATCCCGAATTTTTCAAAAAGATAAAAAACAGACCTGCAATAAGACTATGAAGCCAGAAAAAGTCGTTTTTGTTGATGAGAGTTTGGAAAAATCTTTCAATGAACTAAATGAAGTAGACCCCATTAAGAAATCTCTTGTTAGAGCAATTAAAACTTTACAAGAAGATGCCTTTTCTGGAAGAAATGTAAAGAAAAATCTTATTCCAAAACCACTTATCCAAAAATATGGGCTCAATAACCTCTGGATTTACAATCTTCCAGATGGATGGAGAATGCTGTATGTTTTAACTCCATCAGAAGAAATTCAGATTATAGCAGTTATTCTTGATTGGATGAATCATAAAGATTATGAAAAATTATTCAAATTCTAATATCAGAGCAAAATGAAGAGGAATTAATCAAAAGGATTAAGTATCATGTAGGCATTGAGTCTGATTATCAATATAATATTTTCAACCCCAAATATTACCTAACCCTTTTTTGCAAAGTTTAATTTAGTTTTAGTCTTTTTTAAAAACCTTTTTAAACATTGATAAACCTCAATACATCATGGAGAGAATAAAATGAGTTTAATGTCTTTTATGGAAGCTATGTCTATGAACAGCTTTCCATTAATTGCAGCTTTTTTTATTGGTTTGATGACTGCTTTAAGTCCTTGCCCACTTGCAACAAACATAACTGCAATTGCATATATTTCTAAGAAAATTGATAATGGAAAAAAGACATTATTAACAGGATTTGTCTATACCCTCGGAAGAATGTTTACTTATGTTTTACTAGCAAGTTTAATTGTTTATGTTGGAGTAAATGTTCAGGTTATTTCCTTATTCTTGCAAAAATATGGCGAAAGAATTTTAGGACCATTATTAATTCTAATTGGCTTAGTGATGTTAAATATCCTAAAATTACCTTCTTTAAAATCAGGGAATAAAATAAATAAACTAAAAGAAAAGCTTTCAGAAAAAGGATACCTAGGGGCTTTTTTATTAGGAATTATTTTTGCTTTGGCTTTTTGCCCTTTTTCAGCAGTTTTATTTTTTGGAATGCTGATTCCTTTAGCCTTAAAATATTCTGATTCTTTTTTAATACCCTCAATATTTGCATTAGCAACAGGACTTCCAGTTATTATTTTTGCTTTTATTTTAACTTTTAGTGTTTCTAAACTTGGTAAGGTGATGGGTAAGATTCAAACTTTTGAAAAGTATACTCGGTTTATTATCGCTTTAATTTTTGTTATTGTAGGAATTTATTATACCTGGAGAATTTGGATTTGAAGAGAAAGATTTAAACTTAAAAATTTGTTAGACAAATTTTAGGGTTTACAAATTCTCTAACCGAAGAATTTATAAATATTGATAATTATCAATATGTAATATGGAACAAAAAGATAAAAAATTTAGCGAATGGCATGGAATTGATAGAGAGAAAATTAGTTGGGGTCCTGTTATTGATGAGAAAAAATGTATTGGTTGTGGATTATGCGTTACTACATGTGGAAGAGGCGTCTATAAATTTGATTATGGAAAAAATAATTCTAAAGTAGTTAATCCTAATAATTGTTTAGTCGGATGTCAAACATGTTCAAATTTATGCCCTGCTAAAGCAATAAGTTTTGCAGAAGAAGATAAAACAAGAGAAAAAGCTCAGGAAATAGTTAAAACAACGGAGATATTACCTCGAGTTAAAAAAGAATTAGAGTTAAGAAAAGAGGATATTAAATATGAATAAAAATTATTTAGTTATGGGGGCAGTATTAATTTTATTAGTGGTTGGGGGGTTATTTTTATTTTCTGGAAAAAATAAAGACCCGAGTATGACTGGAAATGTTATTTCTGAAAGTTCAGATTTAAATTCAAATCCAGATAAAGTGGCAATTTATTTTTTCTGGGGAGATGGTTGCCCACATTGTGCTGCTGAAAAACCTTTTTTAGAAAGTTTAGAAAAGAAATATGGAGATAAAATAGAAATAAAAATGTTTGAAACCTGGAAAAATTCAGATAATGTTGCTTTATTTCAGGAAGTAGCGAATGCTTATGGAATACAGGCAAGAGGAGTTCCAACAACATTTATCGGCAATAAAAACTGGGTGGGATATGCAGATTATATGGGAGAAGAAATTGAAGATTATGTAAAATATTGTATTGAAA
>CAZQGH010000030.1:0-15145 GCA_964592915.1 Candidatus Woesearchaeota archaeon
CTCAGAAGAATGAATTGTTATGCAGAACTTCAGTATATGATTTAGAACAATCATTGAAAATTCAGTATATGATTTAGAACAATCATTGAAAATTCAGTATATGATTTAGAACAATCATTGAAAATTCAGTATATGGTTAGTTACTTTCTACAAGACCCCAAAAATCAATAAGTTTTTATATTTTAAAAATATTTTCTTTTATGCAAAATTTAGCTGAAGTAAAATTTAAGAAATGGCTAGACAAGAATAAGATACCTTACTGGTATATTGATCAGTCATTAGAAAGTTTTTCTCCTGCCTTAAAGAAATACCTTGCTAAAAGGCCTGACTTTATGATATTGCTTCCAAATTTCGGTTTTATTTTTGTGGATATTAAAAACAAAGAGCAGGCAGAAAAATATGATAAATTTTTTTTATTTGCAAAGGAAGTAGACAATTACTTAAGTATGCAAAGATTGATGAATATCCCTATATGGTTTGTTATATCTCACGAAAGATATCATTATAATACTTGGTTTTGGATTCCGGTTTCTGACATTACTCGCTCTGGGTTTATCTTTGATTCAAAAGATAGGAAAGGAAAATTCTATTCGGTTCCTATTAAAGAGTTTGTGCAAGTTGCAGACACTGATGATTTAAGGAGAATATTCACAAAATTATTCAAGTTCTAATTTGCCGACGTAAAGTTTATAAACTGGATTTTCTTTAATTTATTATATCAAGGGCTTTGTTGAATAAAATATAAAACTAAGGGAAACATTTATAAATATTCAAAAAGTCAAATTTTTATCAAAAATGTTAAGTTTTGGATTCAGGAAGTTTAAATCTTCTGAATTAAAAATGTTTTTTGAAACTAGGATGAGTGCCTTAATGCATAATATTAAGGGATGATGTAAGAGGCGAACATCCAGTTGTAATTCTAGGAGGAATTTTAACTTAAGATTATAATAGTAATTTGTGGCTATAATAGGATGACTGTTAAATGCAGTTCTGCAAAATCCAGTTTATCCTGCTGGAGGCTGCGGCTATCTGGTTTGCAATTAGACATGCAAGTCTCCTGAAAGGGGGCAAACTGCTCAGTAACACGTAGCTAACCTACCCTTAGGTCAAGGATACTCTCGGGAAACTGAGGTTAATACTTGATAGAAGATGGTTTCTGGAATGATCTATCTTTGAAAAGTGATGCCTAAGGATGGGGTTGCGGCTGATTAGGTAGTTGTTGGGGTAATTGCCTAACAAGCCAATTATCAGTAAGGGCTCTTAGCGGAGGTGCCCTGAGAAGGACTCTGAGACACTAGTCCTAGCCCTACGGGGTGCAGCAGTTAGGAATCTTTTGCAATGCGCGTAAGCGTGACAAAGCGAGCCAGAGTGTTTCTCTATATGAGAAACTTTTACTTGCTGTAAAAAGGCAGGAGAATAAGGACTGGGCAAGACCGGTGCCAGCCGCCGCGGTAATCCCGGCAGTCCAAGTCGCAGCCATCTTTATTGGGTCTAAAACATCCGTAGCTAGTAGCAAAAGTCTCTTGTGAAATCTTAACTCTTAAGGTTGAGGCGTGCAAGAGATACTATGTTACTTGAGACCGGAAGGCGCAAGGAGTACAATCAGGGTAATGGTAAAATATGTTAATCCTGGTTGGACTAACAATCGCGAAGGCACCTTGCGAGGACGGTTCTGACAGTGAGGGATGAAGGCTAGGGGCGCAAAACGGATTAGATACCCGTGTAGTCCTAGCAGTAAACACTGCACACTAAACATCAGTACCTCCTCGAGAGGTATTGGTGCTGTAGGGAAGCCGAAGAGTGTGCTACCTGGGAAGTATAGTCGCAAGGCCGAAACTTAAAGGAATTGGCGGGGAGACACTACAACAGGTGACGCGTGCGGTTCAATTAGATTCTACACCGTGAACCTCACCAGGAGCGACAGCAGAATGAAGGTCAGTCTGAAGGGCTTACCTGACACGCTGAGAGGAGTTGCATGGCCGACATCAGCCTGTGTCGTGAGATGACCTGTTAAATCAGGTAACAGGCGAGACCCGTGTGTATAGTTGCTACCTGAAGAAGGGGCACTCTATGCAGACTGCCTTGGCAACAAGGAGGAAGGTACGGGCTATGTTAGGTGAGTACGGCCCGAATCCCCTGGGCAACACGCGCGCGGCAATGCTGCATACAATTAGATGCGACTCCGAAAGGAGGAGCTAATCTCATAAAGTGTAGCTTAGTTCAGATTGAGGTTTGCAACCCAACCTCATGACGATGGAATCCGTAGTAATCGTTTGTTAGCAGCGAACGGTGAATAAGTCCCTGCTCCTTGCACACACCGCCCGTCAAACCAACCGAGTTTTAGGTTGGTGAGGCTTTTCGAAGACGAGCCTTTCTAAGACAAGGTAGGTTAAGTCGTCACAAGGTAACCGTAGGGGAACCTGCGGTTGGATCACCTCCTATAAATTTTATTATTGCAATAATGAAATGTTCGCCTCTTCCTAGTTTTTTATAATCAGAAACATAAATTAAATTTAGTAAGAAATAAAATGAGCTCAATAAATGACAAGATAACAGGGATAATCATAACTGATAAAGCTGAAATGTATAGAACGGCAGAAGAAACAGCTGGAATTTTTTATGAAGCAAAAGAAATGCATGAAATAATTGAAGAATTATACCCTCATAGAAAGGCTATAGTAATTTAAGTCAAATCTATTAAATAATCAAAATGATTCACGAACAAAGTTCGTGATGAGATAAACAATAAAGCTTAAAAACTGACTCAGGCTAAACTTAATATCCTCTAATAAGGTGATATAACTTAAGAGGAAAATAGAGAAAATCTTAGGTTGTTTCCAGGGGCCTGTAGTCTAATGGTAGAATACCGCCTTTGCAAGCAGCTTTGATGGTTCAAAGCTAAACCAAAACAGGCGGTGATCTGGGTTCGATTCCCGGCAGGTCCATTCTCGTAAGAGAATGGAGTCTCGAAAATCTTTGATTTTCGTTGGGTACATATTTTTTTATGGACTCTATATCATACATAAACAATTCATATTCAACAAAAATATGAACCTCTCTAACGACGTTAGAGGGGGGAGTTGATGCTAAATGCAAATGAGACGAGTAGGATTTCCGACCTTTTTATGCTACTAGATGGATAGCTTGGTTTGAGATGTGATGAAGGACATGGCAAGCTGTGAAAAGTCTGGGGGATTTGCATGCAAGATTTGAACCCAGAATGTCCGAATTCGAGAACGACTTCTTCGGAAGATGCCGAGAGGCAGACCCACACCGGGAATTGAAACATCTTAGTACCGGTAGGAAAAGAAAATAACAATGATGCCCTTAGTAACAGCGAGCGAAAGGGGCATAGGGCAAACTGAATCTATTCTTGAAAGAGAATTAGAGATGTGGTGAACTGTATCTCCTAAGTTTAGAACTTAAAGTGCTCTGGAAAGAGCTGCCATAGAGGGTGATAGCCCCGTAGAGGGATGAATATGGAGTGGTTCAAAAGAGTAGTATCTCCTGGATTGGAGGTATGAATATGGCAGGATTAACTGCTAACCCTAAATATTATCTCAAGTCCGATAGCGCACTAGTACCGCGAGGGAAAGCTGAAAAGTACTCTTGACAGAGGGTGAAAAGACTTGAAATCTAGTAGCTACAATTTGTTACTGCTCTTAGGAGTTGTAACGTACGTTTCGAAGAACGGGCCAGGGAGTTTATTTATATGGCGAGGTTAAATTAATGAAGCCAAAGCGAAAGCAAGTCTGAAAAGGCATTAGTCATATGGATAAGACCTGAAGCCGGGTGATCTATTCCTGAACAAGATGAAGTTTTCCGAAAGGAAAATGGAGGTCTGAACCAGTGCTGCGTGCATGCGCTTGGATGATTTGGGAATAGGGGTGAAAAGCCACTCTAACTCGGCGATGGCTGGTTCCTGCTGAAATATACTTTCGTATAGTCTTACTTTTGTTTGCTTACAGGGTAAAGTACGGATAGAATCTGCAGAGGATTTTTCCTACGGGATTCTTTCCAACTCAGAATCTGTAAGCTGTAAAGTAGGAAACAGGGATGGCGCGTAAGGTGCTATTCCGAGACCTGAAAAACGGAGACTATAGTTAAGGTCCCAAAATCCATGCTAAGTGTAACAAAAGGTGTCTTGAACCTGAGACAGTGGGGAAGTAGGCTTAGAAGCAGCCACCTTTTAAAGATAGCGTAACAGCTCACCTATCGAGGTTCAGGGCCCTGAAAATGGACGGGGCTAAGCATGGTACCGATACTATAGAGGCATCCAGATGGATGTTCTGGTAAGCAGGCATCCTTTTCGCACAGAAGTTTTTCCGAGAGGAGAAATTGAGCGAAAAGGAAAGAGAATCCTGGTGGTAGTAAGATCAAATTTTCCTGAGACCCGGAAAATGTCGAAAGGGTAAGGTTTCCTTGGCAATAACACTTAGCCAAGGGTTAGTCAGCTCCTAAGTGATACCTTAACTGAGTATTACGAAAGGACATCAGGTTAATATTCCTGAACTGATTAAATTTGTTTATGGCATTATTTGCTTTAGGATAAACAGGATTTCGAAAGGAATTCTAAGGATGAAATTTGTGGATCGTAATGATAAGAAACAAATGAAATCCTTAGCGAGAACTGTTGAGTCCTAGAGTCCGTGAAAACATAATGTCTAGAATTTAATTAGCTGTACCGAGATCCAACACTGGTACCCTAGCTGAGAAGGCTAAGACATGTAAGGACAATCTGGTTAAGGGAATTCGGCAAGTTAGCCCTGTAGCTTAGGTAGAAGGGGTGTCTATCTTTGTCTCTGAAATGTAGGAGGCAGAGGTAGATTTCAATAACAAGGACGGCTCGACTGTTTACTAAAAACGTAGCCGAGTGCTGTGCCGAAAGGCTTTGTATACTCGGTGAGACCTGCCCAGTGGTGGTGTCTGAAACTCCTTTTCAAGGGAGCTAATGCCCATCAAACGGCGGGGGTAACTATGACCCTCTTAAGGTAGCGTAATGCCTTGTCGTCTGAATGGCGACGTGCATGAACGGTTTAACGAAGTTGTCACTGTCCCTAACCAGAACCTTCCGAACACACCTTCCGGTGAAAAGGCCGGATACGCCTAGTGGGAAGCGAAGACCTTGTGGACCTTTACTGCAACTTGTTGTTGTAGCTTCTTGTTGGATGCACAGAATAGGTAGGAGCGTAGATATCTTGGTTTCGGCCAAGGTTGAGCATCTGTGTAATACTACCCACCCAATAAAAAGTTGCTAACTCGAGAGAGGACATCAGCAGGCGGGCAGTTTGGCTGGGGCGGCACCCTGCAGAAAAGATATCTGTAGGGCTCAAAGGCAAGCTCATCCAGTTTGGAAATCTGGAGTTGAGTGCGAAGATAAAAGCTTGCTTGACTGTTTTTCGCAAAGTGAGAAAAGCAGGGTTGAAAGACGGACTTAGCGACCCCACGTAGTCTTTTAATAGGACTCGTGTGTGACTGAAAAGGTACCCCAAGGATAACAGGCTTGTCGCGCCCGATAGTTCATATTGACGGCGCGGTTTGGTACATCGCTGTCGGCTCTTCCTATCCTGGTTGTGCAGTAGCAACCAAGGGTGTCGGAGTTCACGCATTAAAAGGGATCGTTAGCTGGGTTGAATACGTCGTGAGACAGTATGTATGATATCTGCTAGGTGTGTTGTTGTCTGAGTGGAACGATCTCGTAGTACGAGAGGAACCGAGATTGGGAGCCTCTGGTCAAGCAGTTCTTATGAGGAGGCTGCGCAGCTACGCTCTGTATGGATAAGAACTGAAAGCATCTAAGTTCGAAGCCATCCGCAAAACGAGATAACGAAAGCCGCTATATAACATGGCGTTGATAGAGCAGGGGTGTAAGATCAAAGATCCCGATGATTTCAGCCTGCTGCTACTAAAAGCTTCACATGGAAATCCTACTCGTCTTATTTGCTTTTTGTTGAAGTAATTCTAAATATATCCAAAACCCTGTTTTATCACCAAAACTTAAAAGTATTGGTTTGTTTGGGTTTTTAGTATACTTCGGAATGCTCCTCCAACTCCTAAAGCTTCAGAAAAATTTCTGACAGTTATCAAGAAGCTATGATTCTTGAGAGAGTTGGTTTTCGCAATGCATTCCTTGATATAACAAAGAAGTAAAAGACATATTGAAAAGATTTATGAATAAACAAGAATTGAACTATCTATTAAATTCTTATCTGATAATATTTTTTTGCACTTTACAATTATTTTTATTTGATTATTCTGGAAGTAGGTTAAGCAATAAATAAATTTAAATTAGGTTATATAAACTATGCAGATAGATAAAAAGGGTAAATAAATCTCTATTAAATAAAAAAACTCTGTGTTGGTTTGGTCTGATTTTCATGGTATTCAAGAATGCTCCTGAAAAACTTAAAGCAGTTGATTTTTATAATTTCTTCCTGAGATAATAATTAAATATCTATATGTAGAAATTCTCCTCTTTTACTTGCATATATTTTTACTTTGCTTCCTAATTTTTCTTTTAATTCATCAGGAGGATTTATTCGCTGCTGAGCATCAGGACCTGTATAGTGAACATTAGTATAATTAAACTGAACTTCTTCTTCATCTGAATGATATCTTACTTTTTTTTCAATACCTGGAACTTCATGCAAAACATACAAATTTATTCTATCAATAAGAATCCACTTATCATCATCAGTTAGACAAACATATGCTTCCGGATTATCACTTCCAATTGCATCTTCTAATCCCCTCAATCTTAATTTAAATACTTCATAGATTTTATCTGTTAATCTAAATCTGCCTCTATTATCAACCTTTAATTCTTCTCTTCCTGTGAAAAATGGTAATGGTGTTCTTTTCATTTTGTTACCTCTTTATAGTAAGAGTAATATTTAAAAACCTTTGTTATCTTATTTTTATAAGCAAGTTGGATAGCTGATTCAGAAAATTCACAGTTTTCTGTCTCTCAAATATTTATAAATTTGAGACTACGGAATTTAGTCATTAAATTGACAGGTTTTGAAAATATCAAAACGAATTCTGAGGAAGGTCCACACACCCTTATTTATTATTATGTAAATAAGAAGTAGGAAGTGTTGAGAAACACCTGCCGTGAGGTTAGAGCTCTGCAACAGAAACGACACAGTTTCCAGGGAGTAATGAATCATGCGAGGAACTAAGAACTGGAAAATCTGATGAAACGGGTAACTTTCCTGGTGCAAGTTCATAGAAACGCAAAGACGGATGTCAGCATGTTTTGTTCGTCCTAACAGGAAACGAAGAACAACAGAATGTGGCCTATTTCCAACTTGCTTTTTTCTTATTATTCTAATTATATTCTTAGGAATAATAAAATTAATAAACTAAGATACTATAGAAATTTATGTTAGCTCAAATAGATTTATCAATAGGATATTATGATTTTTTTATTACTTATCGTGATTTAGAAAGGCTAAAAAATTCTCCACTAGAGTCTTATTTATTGGAAAATCAAACAAAAAGAACTGGGAAGAAGATAGTATTATCAGTGGGGGATACTGGATTTAAGGAGATTGACCTATCTACTATCCCGGAAGATGCCGGTTGGGATAGAGCAGAAAGAATGATAATAACCATAAATGAAAATATCTATAGATTTATGGAAAGAAGAACTACTGTAGATAACAGCTATAGAGGCTATCTCTCATATGGAGAAGTGTTTATCCATCTTGTTGCTGGTGAGGAAATAACCTAAAGTTAATACTATTTTATTCTAAAAACATTTTTAAATCAATTATTCTTACATATTTTATCCCTGGGGCTCTAGCTCAGCGGGAGAGCACATGACTGAAGATGCCCAACTTTCTTTAAAAAGAAAGTTCAGCTCTCAAAGAAATTATAAGGTTTCAAAAACAGCGTGTTTACACGCAAAAAGAAACTACTATAGTTTCATCAGATATCATGGTGTGCGGGGTTCGACTCCCCGGAGCCCCATAACAAGTTCTAGAAGAACTTGTAGTAGAACACCTACATAAAGTAGGTAATGTCAACCAGCTTGCAGTTGACATCGGGACAAGTTCTAGAAGAACTTGTAGTAGAACACCTACATAAAGTAGGTAATGTCAACCAGCTTGCAGTTGACATCGGGACAAGTTCTAGAAGAACTTGTAGTAGAAATCGTGCTTACAGCACAATGCATTAACTAGCAGTAAATTGACAATCCAAAAATAAGTAAGATTTATAAAAGATGAAATACTATAAAAATAAAGAAAAAGAGGTAAAATGAGTCTGAATGATAAAGTTAAGGAGATGGACTGGGTAGATATTTCGTTTCTCAAATTAAGTGTTATAGCTTTTACTTTGTTTGTTATAAGTTTTCTTGCGGACTATATAACTAATATTTCTCAATTAAGATGGCTATGGTTTATTTTAGCTATAATTTTTGGTGCTAAACCTGCTTATAAATTATGGTTTAAGAAAAAACCCCAAGTGAAAATAATCCCTAAAGTTGATAATAAAAAAGGAGCAATAGAATTGTCTATTGGAACAATTGTGATAATTGTTATCGCTATAACTATGCTGGTTTTTGGTATTGTTTTTGTTAGAAATATTATGTGCTCTGCTATAAATTTAACAGATGAATTAGGAAAAAATGCTGAATCTGAGATAAATAATCTATTTGGTTCTGTTGGAGGAGAAATTCAATGCATAGGTTCTGGAGGAGATGCAATAACCTTAGTTCCTGGAAGGATAAACATTATTTATTGCGGGATTCGAGCTAAAGAAACAGCAGAATATGAAATAAGAGTCAGAGAAATTCGTGGAGAAGATTTGAGCAGTTCGACAATAGAAAACTGGATTGTTGCTGATGATGATACTTGGAGAGGAACAGTTGCTCCTGGAGATGAATCTTCAAAAAAAGTTTTAAGATTACGAATTCCTGAAAATGCTCCTGAAAAAAGTTTAGTTATAACTATTGAAGCAAAAAGAGATAGTGAAGTTATTAAAAGTCAGGAACTTGATTTTGAAATTAGCAGGGCTGGAGTAATAAGAAGCACTATTTGTTAATTTTATTTTTCTCACTTATTCAATATATTTTTAAATTAAATTTATTTTATATTTTGAACAAATGACAATTAAAATTCTGGCTATTGGTGATTTACATGGAAAGATACCTAAAAATTTACCAGAAAATATTGATTTGATTCTTTTAACAGGAGATTTAGGAAAAGCAAGAAAAGCAAGAAAAATGGCTTTTGAAAATGTAAAAAGAATGGAAAGAGGATTAGCAGAAAAAGAATATTCTGCTGAAGAAGAAAAAGAAGCTTTTATGGAGTCATATAATTCTGCTATTCAAATAGTCAAAAAATTAAAAAAAATAGCTAAAATCTATACTATTTACGGCAATGTTGAAAGAAATAATAAAGAAACTAGAGAATTAGAAAAAGAAATGGGGCTATCACTTCCTTTCTTAAGTAATAAATTAAGAAAAATGGGTGTTAGAATTATCAATAACAGATTAGCTAATTTCCACGGGATAAAAATTGGGGGTGTTGAATATTTTACAGATGTTTCCTGGGTTAAGGAATTTAAACCAGATAATTTTAAAGAGAGACTAAAAAGTGCACAAAAAGAAATCCAGAAAATTAAAAATACTTTAAAATGGTTTGGGAGCTTGGATATATTGCTTTGCCATCAACCTCCTTTTAAAATATTAGATCAAGTTGGGGAAAGCGCTCCAAAATCTTGGAAAGGAAAACACGCAGGAAGTAAGTTACTATTAGATTATATTAAAAAATATAAACCTCAATTTGTTTTTTGCGGGCATATACATGAAGCTGCGGGTGAAAAAATGATGGGAAAAACAAAAATTATAAATCTCGGTTTAAGAGGTTATAAATTAATTGACATATAAACTCTTATAAAGACTGTTGTCTAAAAATAATCATGCCAAAAACAAAGAAAAAAACAAGCAAGAAAAAGAAGAAAGGAAAAGCAAAGTTGAAAATATACAACACAAGAACAAGAAAAAAAGAAATATTCAAACCAATAAAAAAAGATGAGGTTAGGATGTATGCTTGTGGTCCGACGGTTTATAGTAATCAACATATTGGAAATATGAGGTATAATATTTTTGTTGACATTTTAAAAAGAGTTCTGATTTATAATGGATTTAATGTTAAACATATAAGTAATGTTACAGATGTAGGACATTTAACAAGTGATGCAGATTCTGGAGAAGATAAAATTGAAAAAGCTGCAAAAAAAGAAAATAAATCTGCTAAAGAGATAAGTGAACATTATTTTGAAGTGTTTAAAAAAGATTTGGAAAAATTGAATGTTTTAATGCCAGATAAATGGACTAAAGCAACAGAACATATAAAAGAGCAGATAGAATTAGTAAAAAAATTAGAAGAAAAAGGTTACACATACAAAACAGATGATGGAATTTATTTTGATACTTCTAAATTCAAAGATTATGGCAAATTAGGAAATATAAAAGTTAAAGATTTAATAGCTGGAAAAAGAGTTGAATTGGGAAATAAAAAAAATATTACGGATTTTGCTTTATGGAAATTCTCAGAAGAACCTGGGAAAAGACAACAAGAGTGGGATTCACCATGGGGAATAGGGTTTCCAGGCTGGCATATTGAATGTTCAGCTATGTCTTCAAAATATTTAGGAAAACAGTTTGACATACATACTGGAGGAGAAGACCACATACAAGTTCATCATCAAAATGAAATAGCTCAGAGTGAGGCAGCATTTGGAAAGAAGCCATGGGTTAATTTTTGGCTGCATGTTAGATGGTTGTTGTTTAAAGGAGGGAAAATGGCAAAAAGTAAAGGGAAGATGTACACTCTTCGTGATTTAGAATCTTTAGGTTATACTCCTTTAGCATTCAGATATTTTTGCTTGACAGCTCACTACAGAAAGCAATTAAATTTCACTTTAGAAAATATGAAAAATGCACAAAATTCTTATGACAGACTGAAAAATGTAATTTCAAAAACTCCAGATGATAAAAAAATTAATGAAAAATTTAAAGAAAGATTTGTCCAATTAATTAATGATGATTTAGATACCTCAAATGCAATAGCATTATTATGGGAACTATTAAGAGATGAAAAAGCTGAAGGGAAAATCAGGACTATTTCTGAAATGGATTTGGTTTTTGGTTTAGATTTGTTAAAAAAAGAAGAAGTTGAAATTCCTGATAAAGTAAAAAAATTAGTTGAGGAACGAGAAAAAGCAAGAGAAAATAAAGATTGGGAAAAGGCTGACGAATTAAGAGAGAAAATAAAAGACTTAGGTTTTTATGTTAATGATACTCCTGAAGGTCCAAAAGTAAATAAAATTTAATTTGTTATAATAATTAATTCTTAATGTTCCCCACCAGACATATGTCTTAGCTTTTTTACCATAAATTTGGTAAACCTAATGTTAACTTAAAGTTTTTTCAGGTAATTAAAATCAGAAAATCCTTTTTTTGAGAATATTTAATGTATTAGTCTGTTTTAATCTATATTACATTTATTTTTTTTAGATGATTAAATTAAGTATATACTAAGATATCAAATTTAATAATATTCAAAATGTACTTAATTTATTAAACATGAATTAAAATTAATAATTGCTTTTAGGAATTATGTTTCTTTGTCCATAACTAGACTCTTAACAACATTTAAAAACAAATTTTCACTTTTATGAATATGCATATCAAGGATATTATTTTAGGGATTATAATAGCTGTTGTATTTCTAATGTTTGCAGTTTATGGAACAAAATTAATTTATGATGCTCCAGATTATGAAGATTATTGCGATTATTCAAGACCTATGATTCCCAATATGAATAAAAATTGCAGTTATAATGAGAGTTTGTCAGATGAAAGACAACAATGCTATAATGAAAAAGGAACTCCAATTTCAGTATATGATGAAAATGGTTGTGAGGTAGAGATAAATTGTTCAACTTGCCAGCAAGATTATGATACTGCAAGAGAAAGATACAGCCAGAATTTGTTTATTATCTCGATAATAATTAGTGTAGTTGTAATATCAATTTCAGCATTATTTATTAAAATTGAGTCTATTTCAGGTGGACTGATGTTAGGTTCATTAATGTATTTAATTTATGGGACAGGTTTTTACTGGAGATATATGGATGATTTATTAAGATTTATTATCTTAGGTTTGGCATTGGGAATTTTGATTTATATTGGCTATAAAATTGGAAAAAGAGAATAGTTTTATAAATAAAAATAACTAGTTATAATTAACAAAATGAGGTTTATAAGGTTAGACTATACCCCAAGAGATGATATTATATGTTTGTTTTATGTAGAACCAGCTAAAGGCAAAACCATGCTAAGTGTAGCTAATACTCTTGCTTTGGAATCCTCTGTAGGAACATGGACAAATATAAAAGCTCCGAAAAGAATTAAACAATTGGATGCTAAAGTCTTTTCTATTCATGGAAATTTGATTAAGGTTGCTTATCCTTCTCAGCTGTTTGAAAAAGGTAATGTTCCCAACATATTAAGTTCTGTAGCTGGAAATATTTTTGGAATGAAAGCAGTTAAGAATCTAAGATTAGAAGATATTAGTTTTCCAAAATCAATTATTAAAAGTTTTAAAGGGCCACGTTTTGGAACAAAAGGAGTTAGGAAAAAAATGAAAGTTAAGAAAAGGCCTTTTGTCGGAACAATAATCAAACCTAAATTAGGATTAAATCCCAAAGAGCATGCTGAATCAGCTTATAATAGCTGGTTAGGGGGTTGCGACTTTGTTAAGGATGATGAGAATTTGGCATCTCAAACATTTAACAAGTTTGAAAAAAGATTATCAAAAACTTTAGAAATGAGGGATAAAGCTGAAAAAGAAACTGGAGAGAAAAAAGCTTATTTGATTAATGTTACAGCTGAAACAGATGAGATGGTGAAAAGAGCAGAGTTAGTAAAAAAGCAGGGAGGAAAATATGCAATGGTTGATATTATGACTGTTGGATGGGCTGGGTTGCAAACATTAAGAGCTGCAAATTTAAACTTAATTTTGCACGGACACAGGGCTATGCATGCTGCTTTAACAAGAAATGACAGGCATGGGATAAGAATGATTGTTTTAGCTGATTTTGCAAGATTAATTGGCGTTGACCAGTTGCATATTGGAACTGGAATAGGCAAATTAGAAGGAGAAATAAAAGATATAGTTGAATTAGAAGAAGAAATTGAATTTAATCAGGTTAGACATACAAAATATCGGCTAAACCAGAAATGGTATCATATTAAACCTACTTTAGCTGTTTCTTCTGGGGGATTACATCCAGGGCATGTTCCTTATTTAGTAAGACATCTAGGTAAGAATATAGTGATACAAGCAGGAGGAGGAATTCATGGACATCCTTTAGGTTCAATAGCAGGAGCAAAAGCTATGAGGCAGGCAGTAGATGCTATAATGAAAAGGCAACATATACAAAAACATGCTGAAAAACATGTTGAACTAAAAAAAGCATTAGAATTCTGGGATAAATAGTTAAGTTTAATAAAGAATATTTCTAATTAACAATATGATAGAAGATTTAAGGAAAAATTATGCAGAGTATAGATGGTTTTTTACATCTAATAAAAGATTAGTTATAGGAGGTAAATCAGATGAGCAAAATGAGTCATTAGTAAAAAAAGTTAAGAATTCAGGGATAAAACTTGTTATGATGCATACTGCTTTGCCTGGCTCACCATTTACATTCATTTTAGATGATTATAAAAAAATTGGTGAAAAAGATTTAGAAGAAACAGCTGTATTTACAGCTTGTTTCAGCCAGCAATGGAAAAAAAGAAAGAAAAAAGTTGAGGTTCATGTTTTCACATCTGAAGAAGTAATAAAAAGAAAAGCAATGAAAGTCGGTACATTCGGAGTTGCGAAAAAAATTGGTGAGCCAAAAGTTGAATTAAAATTATATTTAAAAAAGCAAAAAAGCAAATTAAGAGCTGTTCCATTTAAATCAGGAAATATAATGTTGATTCCAGGAAAAAAACCAAAAGAAGAAGTTTCAGAGTTATTAAGTAAGAGATTAAAAGTTAAAAAAAATGAGATATTAAATGCGATTCCTGCTGGGGGATTTGAAATAAAAGAAATAAAATGAAAAAACCACAAATAACAATTCAGGTTGGAAAGCAAGGAGTGACTCCAGGTTTAATTGAAAATATAAAAAAAGCGTTTAATGGGAGAGTTATGGTTAAACTAAACGTTCTAAAATCAGCTGAAAGAGACAGGGAAAAAACAGAGGAGCTAGGTAAAGAAATTGTTGAGGAATTAGGCAAGAATTATACTTATAACAGAATTGGATTCACTATATTTCTGAAAAAATGGCGAAAAGACAAGAGATAAATTTATACGGGATTGGAAATTTAGATAAATTTGTTTATCTGACATTTGGTAAAACACAAAAACTATTTAATCTTTTTACAAAAATAGCTGAAGTTTTAGATAGCTATTTTCCCTTGTATGAACATCAAAAGAATAAAGAAGTTGATAGGAAAATAAAAGATTTAACTGAGTTTCATGAAAGTCTGGGGGAAAAAGGAAGAATGGATATTTTTTAGGGTAATAAAAGAGTGCTTGTAATGATTCATGCAAATAAGAAGAATAAAAATAAAATTATTAAATTAATTAAGGATAATACTCATATAGTTGAAAAAAGATAATTTATTCTAATAATATTTATAAATACTTAAATTATGGTATACTATGGAAGTTAATACTGCTAGGTATTATTTAGTTCATGAACAAAAAGGGAGATTTGTAGGAGGTTTATTAGAGGAGGACTTTGATTTAGACATTGAGGTAGTTGAGTTATTAGAGGGGGGATTTAGATATGATCCTGCAGAATCTTCGCATTTAGGAGGTTTGTATAGAAAGGCAGAAATAAAAATTAAAGACCTTACTAGAAAAGATCCTTATGATATTTAGTATTGGGGCAAATAAAAGGGAGGGAAAATCCTGATGATACAATTGATTTTTTGATCCTCAAATAGTAGATGTTTATAGTTATATAAAAGAAAATAGGCTTGCTGAATTTATGGAAAAATTTGGTTGAAAAAATAGAAACAGGCGCTGTCCGGAGTTCTAGAAAATTAACCGAAAATTAGTTATAAAATGACTGA
>CAZQGH010000031.1:0-12909 GCA_964592915.1 Candidatus Woesearchaeota archaeon
CCAAAATCAACACATTTATATATTCTTTATTTCTAATATAAAAATAATAAAAAGAGGTAAAATGGCTGTTAATTTTGAAGAAGCTATTGCTGATTCAGTAGGTTCGCAAAATCCTACTCCTGAAGATGTCAATAGAGTATTAGAAACTGAATATTCTTGTTATTTTAATCCTGAAGGATTAAATATCTTCAGGGTATCTATACAATCTACATTAGATAGGTTTGAAAATGATCTGGAAAAAACAGCCAGTGTCATTTACCAAGGACTTGTTTCTACTCTAAATTCAAGAAGAAAATATCTTGCTCATTAAAACCATTTTTCCAGTGCTTCCTGCTTTTCTTTCTCTTTCCCAAAAATACTTTCAATATATCTTTTTGTCAAATCAAGGCTTTGTTTAACATAATCTGGAACATTAAACATTTCAGCTAAATTCAGTGCTGGTTCTAAATACTTAATAATCCCTCCTTCAGAAATTGTAAAGATTATCTTCCCTCCGCATTTCAAACATACCCCGGATAAAGGAGGTCTTCTAAACTTAGAATTGCATTTTACACATCTAAATCCCTGCTGAGAAAATCTTCTCAGATTTCCTCTTATGTCCCTAATAAAATGTCTTTCTATTATTAATCTCGCCACATCTCCCGTATCTACTGCCCTGATTTTTTTAACTAACTCCATCTGTCTCTGAACTTTCTCCTGCATTGTTGGAATTTTTTTGTATGAAGAACATAAAACTCCTGCATTGATATCTGAAGTTTTATAATCATATCCCACATCTTCAAAAGCTTCTTTTTCTTCATCAACTCTTTTTTTAATTAAATCCATTTCTTTGGCTATTTCTGTACTATGTTTTCCTTGTTCTGCAGATTCGTACAACAATAAAGGCAATTCCCATGACAAATCAAAATCAAAAATCTGGTCATCTACCTCTCCAGGATTTAATCTCATGTTTAAAACTAAAGGGGCATCTTGCGTAGCACCTCTATGACCGGGTAAATATTTCCTTGAAAAATTAATTAAGGCATCTAACAGTAAAATTACTGCAGCTTCATCTCCGTCGCATCTTGCATTTAGTATCTGCTCCCCCCATAAAACATTTTTATCCTCCTCGCTTTTATTCTCTATCTCGAAACAATATGAAGGAACATTTTCCCTGAATTCATCAACATCTTTGATTATATCAACATAAATATCTTCAATCTCTTTCAATTCATAGTATCTGTGACTAAAATTTATTTTTCTTTCTATTTTTCTATACTTAACTTTTTTTAATTTATTCTTTTTAGATGAATCATTTGAATTAAGTATCCTAGCTAACTCAAAGAAATCTTTGCCTCTGTAAATTAAATGGTGTAAAACATGTTTCTTGGGAGATTTGCCTATCTTCTTATATCTCTTCAAAACTTTTCTTCCAGGAAGCCTTTTTTTGGTTTTCAGAAACCTCCCAAACAAACCCCATCTTGTTAAGAGCAATGAGACTCCTTGAATCAATTCTCTGCTTACAGAATAAAAGACTATTGAATTATTCTTTTTTATGATACTGCCGTCTCCGTCAAAATAAGCAGAGATATACTCTTGAACATTTTCTTTTGCAACATTAAAAACAAAATCCGGTACTTTCTTACTATAAGCTTTGCTTCCTGCATTAAAAACATATCTAAACAAATAATAAACTAATTTATTGCAAATACTGATTTTTGTCTTTTTTTCTCCCAAATTAGGTTTTATTCCAAAAACATTCCTAATATCTGAAACCAGTTTTTTTCTTTGGTTTTTTGCCATTATTCTGAAACAAACCTGCGAAACACTATTATTTTGTCTGCAATAACCTTCAGAAGAATAATATCCTAAAATCCTCATTAAACTTTTATTGATTTTCAATTCCAGATTCCACTCCTTATTATTAAAAATACTTCTTAGTTTGCATGAATATACATCCTCCCATTTCAAATAACCCTCTTCAAATAGTATTTTTACATGATTTAAAGGCACTATACCATACCAATCGTCTAAATTATTAAAATTCTTCATCTTTAAAATTTTCCTTAACTTCTTTTTACCTATTTTTTTAGTTAATTTTTTAAAAAACTTTTTTCCTTTGGTTAACCTTATTTCACCCAGTTTTTCTTGTGGAACAGAATCAAGTAACAATTCAGGAAGAAATAATCCTTTCAAATTTTTCCCATAAAAAAATTTATTTATTAAGGCTATTTTATCCCCTTTTTTGATTTCGCTTGCTTTCTTAACTTTAAAATTATTTTTTCCATCTAAATAAACAAATTTATGTCTCGGAGTCATTACCTGGGTTCTTCCACTGGCTGTTTTTATCTTAATCCATTTCTCAGGAGACTTTCCTTTAACAAAACTTTTTATTTTCTTTTTAACTAATTTTTTTGATGCAGGATCAGCTCCGTAAGCATACAACTCTTCATCACCTATACTTACTTCTAAAGTCCCATAGGAATCTGCCTTTTTTACAGCATTGCCCTTCTGAATCATTCTCTCTACAAAATCCCCTATTTTAGTATGTTTAACCATTCCTTCCTGCTCATATACAAATTTAGTAGAAGGATAAACACAGTCCCTCCTCATGCCTGCATGAATATATGGAGATGCAAATAAAGCCTGAACTTTTGAAAATCCCACTATTCTCCCAATAACTCCTGCAGCATTGTGGGGAGCCATGCAAACAACTAACTGTCCAATTAAATCTTCCCTTGTTTTTATGTTGTAAAAAGGCTGCATTTTATACAACCTTACTAATTCTTCATCAATAAACTGGGAAACATTAAGAAAAACATTGTCTGCTTTTTCATCATCACTAGTAGGGCATGCAGGCAAGATGACATCATGAGGTTTTAATTCTAAAATTTGGTTTTCAGAAACTAACTCCTTTCCTTTAATATCTTTTTTATACCCTATTCTTTTAAGTTTTTCAACACTAGCTCCAACTTCTTTTGGCTTAAAATGGGTAATTGGCAATTCAGTAGCATCATATCTGGTTGTTCCGTCTTTATTCACATGAATATTATATTTTGCTCTCAAAATTCCTTTTGCTAAATTTTCGGGGGTGTGCTCTTCAGACGAAGTTCCTCTTACTCCTTTGATAATAGGCGGCAGCTCATTTCTTCTAAACCCTAAATGTTTGGTAGCAGAATCAAGATAATGTTTGATTTCTATTTTCCTTGTATTATAAGGCATTGCTTTAGCATGTTTAGGGCATTTTTCAGACTTGAATTTTTGTTTGCATTCAGGACAAATCCTCATCTGCTTTGTATCTTCTCCGCAATCTTCACAAACAGGATATAATGTTTCTTTATCACATTTTTCGCAATGATAAATAGGAAACTCTCCTTTAACATGCCCCACTTTACAGGCATCTTGAACACTTCTGAATCTGCCTCCTTCTTCGCCTACCGGAAACAGAACATGAGGAGAGCCAGTTAATTTTCTCAATTTAGCTTTTTCCGGTCTCCCCATTCTAGCTCCTACAAATGTTCCTGCTTTATCTTTAATTTCAAATTTTGAAAACTTATTTACTAAATTTAAAACATCTTCTTTTTCAATTTTTTTGCTTATTTCTTCAATTTTCTTTTCATCTAATTCCTTTAATCCTAAATTAGCTAATAATGCCTTGCTGTCTCTTTTATTCAAAACAACATTTTCAGTAACAACTTCATGTTCTACACCTAAAATTTCCAAAGCTCTTTTGCCTTTCTGAAATCTCTCTTTGTCATTTTTCCCATAAGGAAAAATTATTTTTTCTTCTCTTGCTACTGAATGAGAAAGCCAGTCTAAAAATGCTAAAAATTGCTCATAACTAATCTGGCTCCAAAAATAAATATATCTTGGATGTAATGGAATCTCATAAGTTTCAGATAAAATAAATGCATCCTCTACTTTTATCTTTTTAGGATTTTCAACTTTTCCCCCTGCTTTTTTTAATTGTAAGTTCCACCACTCACTCACATAACCTGCTTTTTCTAATTTCTGATTTCTGTTTAAAAAATCAGCATACGGAACCAAAAGATCTCCTAAATACGTTATTTCTCCAACATCTCCATAAATTCTTTCAGCTTCATCTCTTGTTTTGATTCTCCTAACACTCCCATTTTTTAATTTAACTATGGGTCCTAAAATACTATCACAAACACCCAATGCTGCTCCTTTAGTAGGCTTTTCAATTTTAATTTGTGTTCCTGTAGCAATAAACCCATCAGTTATTGCCATTGTGGCAGGATGAATCGCCATAGCAGAAAAACCAGAATCTCTTGTTCTCCCATATCTTAATCTAAATCCTCCTGAACGTGAAGGATGCCCTAATACAGGTCTTCCAGCAACTAAATCTTTAATATAAGTTGCGGTTGCTTTTTCTGACTTTTTCTTTTCATCTAATCTTTTCTTTAATTCAACAAATTCTTCCAAAAAATCCCAGTCTGGCAGTTCAAAACCTTGCTCTTTTAATTTTTTAATAAATCTTAAAACTTTGGGAGCTTTTTGCGCAACACTTTCAGACAAAACCAAACACATTCCATTTCTTATCCTGTTTGCCTCAATTCTTTCCAAATCTTTATAATTGCTGACTTCTCTTTTTTCTGAAGGCAAACCATCAATTTGTAATGGTAAATGCTCTAATAAAAATTGCAGTTCTTTTTCACTTGCTAGATATTGCAAATTGGTAACTCTTTCATGATAATCATAAATCTCAGTTATTTCTCTTTTAATTTCAATTTCAGTAGGATCATATTTTGCATATCCAAACTTATTTCTTAAATAATCAATAATAACCAAAACAAAGGCTCCTGCAGTAGTTCCTGCAGCTCTTATTGGCCCGGAAAAATAAACACAAAAATAATCTTTTCCTTCTTTAGTTTTTTTTAGTTCATAATGAGTAAATCCTTCTAATGGAGGCACAACAACTCCTAAAGTGTAATAAGCAAAGGCTAATCTGATTCCTGCATCAATTGCCTCTAATAAATCTTTAAATTTGCAGAATTTCTCTTTTGCAATCTCTTCAGCTATAGTTAAACAAACAGCTGGGTCTAATTTTCCGTATTTTTTTTCTAATTCCCCAATTCTCCTGCTTAGTTTTTCAGATTTTAATTGAGGATATTTAACAGAAACTAATCCAATTGATCTTTCAGCTAAAGTTGTAGCTAAAGGAATTTCAACAACATTTTTAGGGTCTAAATTTTTCTTCTTTGCCTGCTCAGCTACACTATATAGAGTTCTTACCTGCCTTTCTAATTCTAAAAAGTATGTTTTCATACTCATTTTTTAATTTCTAATGTCTTCTTTTTTCCTGGCTCATCTCTTTGATTCATTTTCTTTCTTTTTTCTGCAGCTCTTTTTGCAGCTTCTTCTCCTATTCCTTCTGAAAAATCTATAATTTTCATTTCTCTTGTTTTTAAATTCAATATGGGAACTTTTCCAGGTAAGGGATTGTTCCCTACTTTTTCTTCAAAAGGAGTTTTTGATTGCCAACAACTGTTGCATATTATTAAAACATTATTGTATGTATCAATATCAACCCTATGAACCTCTCCTGTTGTAATTATATCTGGAATCTCATCAATAACTAAAGGATCTTTTTCCTCATTAGGTACATAAATCACTGAAGAATGGGTCGGAGCTAAATGCCTTCTTTTTAACATCTCTTTAACAACTTTTGCCGGAGTGTCATGCCCTCTGTTTAGCCTTAAAGATTCAATTTCATTTATGAAACTATGCATGCTTGCCCCATGATACATTAAGACTTTTATTTCAGCATCCCCAATGCTTACCATGGCTGGATTGCTTACTAAATACAAATTTTCAATATTATATAATGGCTCAGCAAACTCTTTAGAAATCATTGGTTGAGGTTCAGCTACCCTAGAAGCATCGTGCTGCCCGGGACACATGATTATCTTCACATCTTTTCTTATCTGACTCAGATAACTATTTAATTTTTTATACTGGTCTTTAATATCTTTAATATTGATTAATTCCTCCTGCCCTGGAAATATCCCTACCCCATCTACAGAATCACCTACAATAAACAGATATCTGACTTTTTTCCATTCTTTTCCCCCATACTTCCCATTTAGCCAATTGATAAACTTTTGAAAATTTTCTCCTAAGAAATTTCCAGAACCAATATGAAGGTCTGATGTAAATGCTGCATAAACCTCTTCTTTATTTCTTTTTTTCTCTTGCAGATATATATCCGGAAAAATAACCTCATTTACAAAAACAATCTCTCTGTTTCCTGAACATTTTAAACCTATAATCTCGTCTAAAAATATGTCTTTGGCTTTTTCATATATCTCTGGTTTATTGTGGTTAATCAACGCTGCGATTCTTCCAGTAGAATCTTCGATTTCCAGCAAAATATTTTTGTTTTTAGTAATCCTCTTGTCATAAACTATCCCAATAAGAGAAATTCCCTGTTTATTGTTTCCTATCTTGTTTATTGAAATAAGATTTTGTAACTCCTGCCTTTCCATCAATATTTTTTTAATAGAGTTAAATCTGTTTCTGAAATGCTTTGAAAAATCACTTACCTCCATTTTTTTGCTTTTTTCTGGATATGACTCTAATATTTTAAAATCTGGAGTATAAACTTTTTCTTTTTCTTCTTTTTCCTCTTCAATCGTTTCTTTTGTAACTTCAATATTAATTCCTAATTTAATGAATAATTTTTCAACAACTTTTTTATTTCCTGACTCTAATCCTTCAATTACTTCTAAAATTCTCTGGTGATTTTTTGCTAAGCAAGCTTTGGTAATTAATCTCTCATGGCAAATAGAATTAATCCGGGCTAATAATTTCTGAGCTAAAGCTGTTTCAACATTTTCTAATAAGCTCATCATTTCTTTGTCAATTAAGAAACCTTTCTCTAAACAGTATTTTAATAATTCTTGGTTCATTTTAAAAATTCACAGACTCAGGCAATCTCTTATAATCTCTTTTGACTTCCCAATTAGTGTTTGCGGTATGGCTAATTTAATTTCCCTAGTCCTTCCATACCTCCCTTTAGAAACTACTTTAGCATTTATTAAACCCAGCATATCAAATTCAGCAATTATGTCTGAAATTCTTCTCTGAGTTAATATCTCGGTTTTGCTTTTATTGCATAAATCCTGATAAACATTATATATATCCCCCGTGAAAATCTTATCTTGTTTTTTATTCTCGGTTAATTGTATTATTGCTAGTAAAGCTAATTGAAATTGTTTTGGTTCAGTTAAGATAATATCTAATATCTTCTCTCTTTCGATTTTTTCATTTGCCTTATCAATATAATTTAATTTAATTTTTCTTGAGCCTTCTCTTTCAGCTAACTCCCCAGCTATTCTCAACAAATCTAGGGCTCTTCTTGCATCTCCATGCTCTCTAGCTGCAAAAGCAGCACACTTTGAAATCGCTCCTTCATCAACAATCCCCTTTTTAAACGCTTTATCTGCTCTTTTTCTTAATATATCTTGTAATTGTAAAGCATTATATGGTGGAAACACGATTTCTTCCTCACTTAACGAGCTTCTAACTCTTGGATCTATACTATCTAAAAAAGTCAAATCATTGCTTATTCCTACTAGACTAATTTGTGCATTTGATAATTCAGAATTTAATCTAGTTAAATTATAAAGAAAATTATCTGAAATTTTTTTAATTGCCTGGTCGATTTCATCCAGCACTAATAATACTATTTGTTCTTCTTTATCAACCATCTCTATAAATTTACTATAAATAGCATCTGTTGGTAAACCGGTTGTGGGAACCTTTCCCCCTAATTTCCTGATAAATTCAGCTAAAATCCTGTACTCTGTATCTGATACTTTCCTTAACTTGCAATTAACATATTCAATTTTAACTTTCTTTTTAGTACTTTGACTTCGTTTTAACAATTCATTTGTGACATACTGCATGCTTAGTGTCTTTCCTGTTCCAGTTTTCCCATAAATAAACAAATTGCTTGTTCTTTCTCCCCTCAATGCTGGAGCTAGTATTCCAGCTACTTGTTCAATTTCAGAATCTCTGTGAGGAATATTTTCAGGAGTATATCTAGTTTGTAAAACAAACTTATTAGTAAATAAACTGTCTTTCGTAAACGAATCAAAAATCTTATCTAATTTACCACCCATTTTCCCTCTTGATTAAAGCCACAATTAAATTTTAATTTCATAAGTTTATAAACTTTTATGTTCTAAACAATATAAAACCCACTCCCCTATTTCTACTGGAGAATGATTCCATAACCTTGAAAAAATCGAAGGAAATTCAATAATTAATGGTTTTTTTATTTTTATTCTCGATAAAAAAGAAAGAACCTTTGTTTCAAGTGGAATTTATAGGGTATAATATATATAATATAATAATATTATTATAATATATATAATATAATATAAAAAAATTTATAAATAAAAAATAAAAAAAATTAAACCATTTCCTTTTTAAATGTTTTTGTTTTTATCTCTACAAGAAACAAAGGGGTGGGTTATTAGTCATAATTTCTATTATAATTCAATTATTTGAATTAAACAATAAGAAAATAAAATCAAAAGTACAACATATATATATTCACTTAATTAAAGTGGAAAAACATAACAGAAAGGTTTATAAATTCTTTACAATTTTGTTTAAAATGAGCATAGAGAAAAAACCTTTAAAAGAAATCGTAGGAAAATTGGTTGTAACAAAAGAAGGTAAGAGATTGGGTTTGGTAAAAGATATAACTTTTGAAACAAGAACTGGTGAATTAATCCAGGTTGTGTTAAAAGATCCAACACCTTATACAAAAAATCTTAATCTTGAAAAAACAAAAAATAAAGAAGCTCTTGTTCCTTATAATGCAATCATAGCTATTGGAGATTTTGTTGTTGTAAGTGAAGAAGACTTAATATAAATTCTAAAATTTAAAAATGCAAATAATAGGATTCAACTTAACAAAATATAGTGGAGAGAGAAAAAACCCACCTAAAGGTAAAATTAATATAAATTATAATCTTGAGATTGTAAATGTGAGCAAAGAAAAAGTAGATATAGTTAGTGATAAAGATGTTTTTAAATTCGATTTTAAATATACCATAAATTACAAGCCTGATTTCGCAATAATTGAATTTGAAGGTAATATATTAAGTATTGTTGAAAAAGACAATGTTAAAGAATTACAAAAATCCTGGAAAAAGAAAAAAGTTCCTGATGAAATTAGATTAGGGTTATTCAATTTAATTATGACTAAATGTAATATTAAAGCTTTACAATTAGAAGAAGAATTAGGCATTCCGTCACATGTTCCTCTCCCTAAAATAGCTCCCCCTCAAAAAGGAGAAACTAATTATGCTGGTTGATTATTCTGCAATATACAAAATTCTTTAAACACATTCTTTTTTTAATTAAACTATGGAAAAAGAGTTATTAAAATATATAAAAGAAAATAATCTTTCACCTTTTAATAATCTTAAATCTAAAGTAAAAAAACCCAAGCAAATATTTAAAACAAGAGATGCCAAAACTGTGGCAAATAAAACCCTAAAAACGATTTCTTCTTTTTTTAAATTTTCAGACACATCTAATCTGTTTTATTTTTTCTCAAAACCGGACAATCAAGAAATAAAAAAAAGGCAGGAATTTTTTAATAAGATTCCCTTAAATCTGAAAAACGATTTTTTATCTGATATCAATAAACCAAAACCCTCCTGGAAACCTGAATATAACATAATTGTTGCAACTGAATCTGAAGAAATTTATATGAAATTAAAGGATTTTGAAACACCTGTTCAGCTAATATTAAGTCAAAATGATTTACTAACTCTTGAAAATTGCGATATTGTACAGGTAATTGATACAGAGGAATACACCTTACAATTAGAGCAATTGCCGCAGTCGGTGTTTTTAGATTCTATAGATGAAGTCTATTTAGAGAGACACTTAATACAATTGTCAGGCTGGAAAAATAACCTCCAAATTTTGAAAAACAATTTCTCATTAAAACAAAGCAAGCAGATAATAGACGATTTTGCAGAATTATTTGATTTAATTTCAGAAAATGCTAATAAAATAATTCAGAGAGATGAAGTTGAATCAAAATTAATGGAAATTAATAAAAACATACAGGAAAAAATAAAACAAACAAGTATCCCAGGAGAATCTTTATTTGAGATATTGAGTAAGGGGCAAATGCCCGAAATTTTGGAAAAAATAATTTTAAAAGAGATTAAAAAAACAGGATTTCCAGAAAACATATTTGAGTTTAAAATACCTGTTTCAATAGATGAAAAAGAATTTGAAGAAGTATTAAAAAAACAACAAGCAAGCCAGTTCACTTCAGTTTCAAAAGAAATAAAAAAACATTCATCAAAATTGATTAATATCCCTAAAAAATTAAATGAGTTATCTTCTTATTTGTTAATACAGGATTTTGTTTCAGGCATTTCTCAATTTTTTTCTTTAACAGAAAAATTCCCTGAAATTTCAGGAAATAAGTTCTCTATAAAGAATTCTAAAAATATTTTTCTTGAAAATCCCCAGTCAATAAGTTTTTTACTCGATGAACACAAATGTTCAATTTTGACAGGAGCAAACTCAGGAGGTAAAACAACGCTTATTGAACACATCATCCAGTTAGTCACTTTATCTCAGTTAGGGTTAAAAGTTTCTGGGCAAATCACATTACCCTTATTCACAGATGTTTATTATTTTGCAAAAAATAAAGGCGCAATAAGTAAAGGAGCATTTGAAAACTTGTTAGATTCATTGTCAAAAATAAAACCAGGAAAATCCACATTAATCTTAGCAGATGAAATAGAATCTGTCACAGAACCAGGAACAGCAGGAAATATTATCGCAGCAACAGCATCATATTTTCTCGATCAAAATTGTTATCTGGTTATTGCAACACATTTAGGCCAGGAAATTAAGGATTTTTTGCCAAAAAAAGCGCGAATAGATGGAATTGAAGCAAAAGGATTAACAGAGGAATATGATTTAATTGTAGACCATAACCCTGTACTGGGAAAAATAGCTTCCTCAACACCTGAACTAATTGTTGAAAAACTGGCGAATTCAGAAAAAACACCTTACTATCAATTTCTCCATAATTACTTACAAAATAATAATTCTAAGAAAACCAACCAATAAATTTATATATACTTTAAATTAAATCTAAATGAGGTGATTGGCCTCAGAGAATAGTTCTGAAATAATTTAAAATCAGCAGTCAAATAAAAATGCCAACTGACTTAAGAAGCAGAAAACTAGCAAAATTAGCAGTAAATTATTCTCTGGAAATAAAACCAAAACAAAAAGTTATAATCAAAGGAGACATAGATTCAATCCCGTTTCTTACAGATTTATATAAAGAGATTATATTAAAAGGAGGTTATCCAATTGTCAAATTTAATTTGCCTAATACTGAGGACTTCTTTTTTAAATATGCTAAACAGCATCAAATCGGATTTTTTCCAAAATACTGGTTTGACACTGTTAAATCTGCTAATGCATATATAAGAGTTTATACAGAGCATAATACTAGGGAATTAACTTCATCAAATCCGAAAAAACAAACTCAAAGAAATTCAATTTTGCATCCAATTTCTGATTACATTGCAAATGAATCATCAAAAATAAAAAGATTGGTTATTGCATATCCTTGTTTAGCACATGCAATTGAATCTTCAATGTCTTATGTAGAATGGGAAAATTTTATTTTTGATTCATGTTTAATTAACTGGGCAAAATTTTCAAAAAAATTAAAAAAAATAAATAAAAAATTTGAATCTGGGAAAAAAGTAGAACTGATTGGAAAAGGAGTAAACTTAAAATTCTCAATAGAAAATAAGAACTCCCTATATGATGATGGTAAAGAAAATATGCCTGGAGGAGAAATGTTTATGGCTCCTGTTCGTGAATCAATACAAGGGGAAATAAAATTTGATTACCCAAGAGTTTATTTAGGAAAAAGATTATCTGGAGTTTATTTAAAATTTGAAAATGGAAAAGTTATTGATTATGATGCAGATAACAAAGAATTCCTCAAACAAATTCTTAATACAGATGAAAATGCATCGTACATAGGGGAATTTGGCATAGGTATGAATCATAATATAACAAGATACACAAATAACTTGTTATTTGATGAAAAAATCACAGGAACAATCCATTTAGCTTTAGGAATGGCTTACAAACAAAATGGAGGAGGAAATGATTCTGCAATTCATCTTGATATTGTAAAGGATATGAAACAGGGAAAAATAATATTAGACGACAAAATAATCCAAGAAAATGGAAAGTGGAAAATCTGATGAATAACTTAAAAAAAACAAAAGAAAAAAAAATAAAAAATTATTTCTTATTAACTTGTGGCAAAGTTTGTTGAGATGAGCCCCATGCAGCAATACCAATCAACAATAAATTAACAATAGGTATGATACTTAAAATAGCCCACCATCCGGGTCTGCCAACAGCTTCAAAAGTCTTCCATAACCAGATTATCACAAATACATAGAATGCTAGTATTGCGAAAGCCCCAATAACAGGAATCCATCCAGCTAATATCAATAACAAAGGCCACCAGGGCATGCCCGCAATTTTACTCAGCAAGTAAAGGTTTGCAATTGGAATCCATGCAAGCCATTCAGGTTCTGTTCCAGTTTTCTTTGCTATTTTCATTAAAGCCAAAGATGTATAGATGTATACTGCTATCCCTAAAATAAATCCTATAACCCCCATCGCTGCTAAAAAAGCTAAGGAACCTCCAAGAGTTCCTCCTGCAATTATATCCGCTAATTCTTGTAAAAAAATCATTTAACCTCCTTTTATTTAATTACTTAAGAGAACATAAAACCTTATATAAATCTTTTTAACACTCTTGCTCTGTAGAAAGTTTATTATAAAAGGACCACCTCTTATTTATTAAATACCAAAAAA
>CAZQGH010000032.1:0-12778 GCA_964592915.1 Candidatus Woesearchaeota archaeon
ATAGAGTCTAAACCTATTTAAATCTTTCTATATGTTACTATTATTTAATTAATACTATTCATAAATCTTTCTTAAAATCTGATGTCCCTCAATTTTTTATTTATCTTCATTCAATTAAATAAGACCAGTTAATACACTAGTGAAAACAATTAGAAAGATATTTAAACCCATATTTCTGATTTGAAACATGAGAAAAGGTAAAAAAATAACTGGTGGAAGATACCACAAGCAAAGAAAAAAGAAAAAGCAAGAAAGAAGCGGAAAAAATATAGCTGTGAAATTAGGCGATGAAAAGAAAAAAACAGTCAGAAGCATAGGAGGAAACAAAAAAACATATCTTATATCAGCTGATACAGTAAATTTGATAATAGAAAAAGGCAAATCACAAAAAGTTAAAATAAATAATGTATTAGAAACTCCTTCAAACAGATTTTTGGCTAGACAGAACATCTTAAGAAAAGGGGCTATAATTGAAACAGAGCAGGGAAAAGCTAAAATAACAAACAGACCTGGACAAGAAGGATGTGTTCAAGCTGTTCTTATTTCTGAGTAAAACTTATTCTTTTTAAATATTACTAAAGATTTATAAACCTACAAGCATAAGATTTATAAATGTTTCCTAATTGGATATAAAAATGGCTGCGATAAAACGATGTCCGGAATGTAATTCTGTTAATCTTACATATGACGACCAGAAAGGAGAGATAATTTGTCAGGATTGTGGATTAGTAGTAGAAGAAAAAATGGTTGATACTGGACAGGAGTTCTATGGAAAAAAAGAAGGAGAAACCAAAAGCAGGGGCGGAGCTCCATTATCTATGCAAAAGTTTGACAAAGGATTAACTACTAATATTGGGGAATTATCTGATATTTACAGATTAAAAAGCGGAACAACAAGAAAATTCTTAAGACTAAAAAAATGGCAGGAGAGAGTCTCTACTTCAATTGAGAGAAATTTAAGACTAGCTATGGCTGAATTAAGAAGAGTCTCAGCTTTTCTTAACTTGCCTTCAGTAGTAAGAGACGAAGCTTCTAGAATTTACAATTATGTTCTGCAACGGGGTTTAGTAAGGGGAAGAAGCATGGAATCAGTAATTGCAGCTTGTGTTTATTCATCTTGCCGTTCATATAATATTCCTCGTACACTAGATGAAGTTGCAAATGCTTCAGATGTGGAAAGGAAAGAAATTGGAAGAACTTACAGATTTATAATGAGAAAATTAGGTATTAAAGTTAAGCCTTCATCTCCAAAAGATTATATTTCAAGATTTTCCTCAATTTTGCATTTATCCCCAAAAACTCAAAATGAAGCTTTAAAAATTTTGAAAAAAGCAGATGTTTCTGAATTAACATCAGGAAGAGGACCAGCAGGAATTGCTGCTGCAGCATTATATGTAGCTGCTTTGATAAACGACGAGAAGAAAACACAAAGAGAAGTTGCAGATGTTGCAGGAATAACAGAAGTAACAATCAGGAACAGATACAAAGAGCTAATTGAACATCTGGGTTTAGAAGATAAACTTAAGATGAAAGAACAGGAAAGTAAGAAAAAGAAGAAAAAGAAAAGCAAAAAAAGCAAGTAAATTAAATAATTCTGCAAAATTCTTATTTGCAAATTGTAAATATTTTTATACTCTGATTTTCTAATAAAGTTTATAAGGAAACTTATATCTATCACCCTTGAGGCTAGATTAACAGGAGGGTTTGATAAAGGGAACCTTGGTGCCCTTTATGCGGGAGTGCCGGAGTGGTCAAACGGGCTAGGTTTAGGAGGGAATTATATCAGACGAAACAAAAAATAGCTGATATGCTCTCGAAAACACCTAGTGGCTTAGTGCCTACAAAGGTTCAAATCCTTTCTCCCGCATTTAGAATAGAATGATTTGGACATGTAGGAGTTGTTAGAACCATAGGTTTTAACAAAAGGAAAGTTAGCAAGAAAAACTTGGTTGTCTTGCGTTCAAATCCTTTCTCCCGCATTCACATTCTATATCTTAATTAATAAAATCTTAATATGAATACGCTCGACTCCCGCATTTAGAATAGAATGATTTGGACATGTAGGAGTTGTTAGAACCATAGGTTTTAACAAAAGGAAAGTTAGCAAGAAAAACTTGGTTGTCTTGCGTTCAAATCCTTTCTCCCGCATTCACATTTTATTAAATTAAAGAGATTATAGATAGTAATATGAATGCGCTCGACTCCCTTCATTCACATTTTATTAAATTAAAGAGATTATAGATAGTAATATGAATGCGCTCGACTCCTGCATAATATTTTAAAAAAACTAATTTGTTTTAATTAAAAAGTTACGACATAATAGAAAAGTTTATAAACTAAAATATATTAAAAAAGATATGGAATTAAAACAAGCTTATGATAATGCAAAAGATGCTGTAAGAACAGCAGCCTATACAGGTTTAGCAGCTGTTTCTTTAGGAGTTGGTTTGCTAAGTTCTGCTGGTTGCACAACTACTGATGCACTAAATGTTCACGAAACTTCAAAGCCTCAGATTGTAAAACCTTATGAAGTTGATATAATGCATGTCAGACATGGAAAAAGAGATTTCCAGCACTATGTTGCCTTACCCTTACCAGTAACTCAAACTGCAGAAATTAATGGCGAAACATTAAACAGAAATTATCTTGAAGACATTATATTAGTTCCATTAGATAATCAAAAACATAATCCTGAAGGAAACTTATTAAGACGCATTCATATTAATCCAAATGATGAAATTTATGTTTTAGCAAGAGTTGACAAAGCTAAGGATGAAAATAATCAGCCTATACCAAATCTTTCTCAGTTAGTTACAGAAAATGACTCATCAGATACTTTAACTTTAAACAGAAAAGGGCAATTTGATGTGGAAATAGGAGTTAATTCAGCTAGAATTGTTCCAAAAACTGAAAGAAAATTAAGGCAAACTACTCTAGGATTAAATCAGTATGCTAAATTATATACCAGAGAAGATGAATTAATAGATGATTCAGGAAATTCATATGAAACCTTGCCAGTAACTTTATTAAGAGAATGTACTGAATTAAAACCTGAATTAGATACCTCAACAAAAAGAATAACCTACTCAGCTACTGGACATGCTTTTGTTCCAGTAAAAGTTGATAAGTTAGTTAGTGTTCCTGTTGTTAATCAATTACAAGAACAACCTCAGCAAGAACAAGAAATTGTTATTCCTGCTTACATAGAACAAGAACAAGAAGTTCCTGAAGCTTCAATAACTGAATAATTTTTAATCAGATAGATATTATACCATTGTTGCTTCAGCTGTATTTTGCACATCAAATTCTCTACTAACTGAATAATCTACACAACTAATTTCTAATTTATATGTCCCAGGAGTACTCAAATCATCCTTTTTAATTGTAAAAAATTTTATCCCATCAGGAATACTCTGACTTTCTATTAATTCATCATATATTAACAATTCATACAATACATTATCTTCACAATTTTTTTTCAAAACTAACCTCTAAATCATACAAGTTTACAACAGGTTCATTTGAACTGATTACCCTATCATTCTGAATTAACTGAATATTACTAATTTTTCCTTCAGCCTCATTTTTCTTAAAATTAAATTTTGGGTCTTTCCCAAATGAATAAAACCATTTGTCTTGAAATTCAACTTCTTTTTTATCAGCATCAAAAACAATTTTATTATTGTTATTAAATTTATAAGGAGATTCATCTTTTGCATTATCATAAATCTCCACATAAGACGTTTTGTCTTCAGATTCCCATATCCTGAATTTACCAACTAAATCAGGTAAACAATTTCCATTTCCATTAATAATTATTTCATCAACTTTAGAAACCACAATAAGATTATTTGGCTGTATCTCTCTATTATCTATTTTAATACTTAAAATCTCACAATCTCCATTATTAATAACCTCTCCTCCATCTGCATCTGTATCAGCATCTCCCTCTCCCTCTTGAGCATCAGCCTCTCCTTCTGCATCTGTAGAAGTTCCCATGCTTTTAACTTGAACTTCATCAGCAAATCCTCCTCTTCTAAAAATAGTTTCACTAACTATTTTATAAATTTCAAATTTCATAGATTTAGCTTGAGCTCTATACTGATTAAATAATCCAATTTTTTCAATTTCATCTAGCTCACTAATTAAACTGGTAATTTTAGTTTCAATTCCTGATTTAGATAAATCATTTTCTAAACTTTCTCTTAATTCATTTATTCCTTCTCTCACATTCCCTAATCTGGCTCTTGTTTCTTTTTCACTTAAAGCTTCTTTGTTTTCCACTAATCTCTGCAACTCTTCATTTGGTATATCTCCAATTGTTTCAGCTAATATATCTTTATTTTTTATGTTTTCTTTAACAGTATTAGTATCTAACCAGCATCTTATTTTATTATCATCGCAATAACCAACATCTTTCCATCTATCTGGATCTGTCTGCTTTCCAGGATTAATACTAGAACAAACCCTCACAATACCTTTTTTATACAATTCAGGCATTGCAGCTTCTTCCACCCCTGCCTGCAAATTAGGATTAGCTAATGAGTATAATGAAGAAGTTCCTGAAATGCATGCTTTTTCAGTCTGAACTTTTTCAGTTGCCTGCTCTTGTATGTATTTCTCAGATAAATAATCAACTGCAAATGATGTGCTCACTTTACCAAAACCACACTCTTCTTCCATATTGATTCTAACACATAACTCAGTATAACCTGCAGGAGCTGTCATGTCGATTGTTTCTGTAGCATACTCTCCTTTAGCAATATATCCTGACTTAACAACTATTCTTCCAATTGACTCATAAAAACCTGAATCTGGAGGGCTTTGCAGATAAACTGAATAAGCTCCTCCCTGCTCTTTGCCAGCATAAATATGATAAA
The DNA here is from genome assembly GCA_964592915.1 of Candidatus Woesearchaeota archaeon. GTDB lineage: Archaea > Nanobdellota > Nanobdellia > Pacearchaeales > GW2011-AR1 > CAZQGH01. The sequence goes on from CAZQGH010000032.1 coordinate 4,881, forward strand.
ATACTTTATAATGAGATGTTGCAGGTAAAGTAGCTGAAGTAAATGGAATCTCGTCAAACCAGGCATGATATTGCGGAGGAGATTCTGGCTCTAATAAAACATCAATATCATTAGGATATCTGGTTCCAATAAATGCCTTGCAAAACTCAGTTCCAACCTCATCTGTTGAACGCAGTCTAAATGCTTCAAATGCATTAACCGCATAATAATCTTTAATATAATTAATTGATTTTTGAGTTGTATCCCATGCATGCTGAACTAACAAGTATTCTCCCCCTCCCCTTGTTCCCTGTCCATAAGCAAAACTGATTAGTTTTGGCAGCAATTCTTTCATGACAGGAGCAAACTGCCTCCAGAAAAATTCGCATAAATAAATTGAATGCAGTTCATCGCAAATTCCAACATGCCTGCCAGTTTCTAACGACTCAATTAAGCAATCTTTTTTTGATTTTAATATGCTTAAATAACCATCTATTCCAGCCTGTATCCCTGAAACGCACACCGGAATCATAATTTTTTCTTTAATATTTGGCAAGCACAAAAATATTGAACCGACAATACCTGACTGGATAACATCATCAACATAATAAGCTCCTCCTAAATTGCATCTTGATGGAGGGCATATAACCGGGTCGCAAACATTAAACAACAAATGACATTCTTTCGGACTCATATAATCCTGGCACTGAGTTCCTGTAACTGCAGCAGGTGGCTTCCCAGTATAAAAAGTTCCTGACGGCAACCTTATAGCTTTATTTCCAGCTTGTTCTGCTGCCTCCTGAACATTTCTTACAGCTAAATTAATTAATTTCCTAGCTTCATCAGGAGAAACGCAACCCAATGAATCCAGAGGTTGTCTTGTATTCAAATTAACCATAGTGCAAATATCATCTCTTAATCCTGAATAAAAATCTTCCTTGCCATTTTTCCCAACATTGCATAAATAAAATGAAGTAACTCTTCCAGAATCTTCATAAGGCTGAATATTCCCTAAGATTGGTAAAGTTTGCTTAATAGCTGCATACCACCCTCTTTTAACATCAACAGGAACTATTGCGGGCATGTTTTGATAAGGAGGAGTTTCAAAATACCTTACTTCGGGCTTATCATAATTATTATTGCAGGTTTCATATGTCATAGCAGTGAAACTGGAAACTCCAACTTCCTTACCAAAATAATTCACAACTTGCTCCTTTTCACGGGCATCTAATTTTTTTTCAGCTTGTCCATTTTCAGCTCTATAAACATCTAAAATTTCATAAGTTCCTGAAGTTGATAACTTCATTACTGCAAAAAAACTTTTCCCAGAAATTGCTTCATATATTCTTTTTTCTCCTTCATTATCTGAAAAACTCCCAGATGTCTGAGGTATGGAAAATGCCATAACCCTTAACGGACTTCCTGTCTTTCCATTATCATCTTTTTCATAATAAACCCCTCCTTGAGAGGCATAATTAGAATCCTCAATGCCATAATTATTATCATTAGTTAACATAACCATTGAAACTGGCAAATCATTTCTTTCTCTAGAAGAACCTATAAAAGGTATTAAACCTGTTTTTTCAACATCTTGTCCAAAATCAGTATTTGCATTTAATCTTGCTATTGTATCTGTTCTTGCTTCTTTAACATTATTTAAAATTCCAGTTAATCTTGTCTTAGCCAATTCTTTACCAGTATCATCTGCTTGCTGATAAAATCTTGTCCAAACATCAATTTCTTTCATCTGCTCCCAAGTTAAATCACTATTACTAACCATTTCTCTGATTACATCTTCAGAATCTTGCTCTTCATAACCTTCAAAAACTTCTCCTAATGACTCATCTACTTTACCATCTCCATCTAAATCTAATTGAATTCCTTTTTGATTTTCAACAACTCCTAAAAAATTATTTTTCATATAATCTTCAGTTGCTTCTTCAGTATTAACAACACTTCCCAAACCAAACATATCTTTTGTAGTATGCCCTTCAGAAGCTTTTTCAATTCCCTCGTTAACATTGCCATATATTTCCTGCATTAGTTTAACTTGCTCTTCAATTTCATCGTTCTTATCCAACAAACACTCATCTAATGATGAATACTGATGCAGCATATCATTGCATTTTTCAATCCAGCCATTTTCCCCCCTCATAACAGCCTGTCTTGCCATTGTCTCTCCAGAAAATCCCTGCAACAAATTTTTAACAACTAAAACAGTTGAAGTTGCAAAGCAAGTTCCTCTCATTACCTTAACCAAATCAATTAATCTCTCATTAATATTATCCCATTTTTCAATTGTATTATTCAAATTATTAATCATATCCTGAGTTTTTTCCGGGCTTAACTGAATGCCTCTTTTTTCAATACCTATATGATAAGAAAAATTCACTTCTCCAGTTGCAGCAACAATTTTAGGACTAACAGAAACTTTTGCAACTCTTACTAAATTTGCTTTATTATACTTGATTGTTCTTCCATCAAATACCTCGGTTTTGCCTAAATAAACTGTTTTAATTTCAGAACCCCATTTATTACCTTCAATAATAAAATTCCTCTCAATCCTAACAAATTCCTCATCTAATTCAATTAATTTATAATAATCTGCATTATCCTTATTATCTCCCTCAAACTTAAAAATTTCATCTATTCCAACTCTTAATGTCTCTATTATACCATCACTTATTACTAATTCTGCAGATGCTTCATCTTTTGTTGGCTTTTCAATATCAACTAATTTAATTGTATAAAGCTCATCATCAATAAATATAGTTTTTGTAGCATTTGCTCTTGAATATAATGAAATTTCTTTTAATCTTTCTTCAGCTATAATTGCGTAAGCTGAATTTGGATAGTTTCTGATTAATTCATGATATAATGTCCTTTCTGTTTCAAACTGATGCAGTTTAGAAGCTAATTGCGCAGCTTCAATTAAAACCTCTTCTCCATAAACCTGCTTAGATTCAGATTCTTCTAATGGATATCTCTGAACTAAATCTACAGCTTCCTGAGTTGCTTTTTCAAAATACTCATTTAATAAATCTTTTTTATCACTTTCAAAAACAAGATCATTTTTTGCAAATCCTTCAAATTTAATTTCTCCTGCTAAACTATCTTCCTCAACTAAAACCAGCGCACCTGTTATTTTATTATCAATTGCCTTTACAGCGTTACTTAAGCTTGTTTTAAAATTAGCTAAATCAATTATTGTTTCTTTTTTTCCAATAACATTTAAAATTTCTTTTAATTTTGTTTCCACGTTTATTTTTAATCCTTCATTAATTTCTTCATCAGTTTGTATAGTAATGACAAACTGTTTTTCATCAATATCTATATTTTTTGGAAGCTTGCCAGAATATACAGGGTAAACATTACCCTCTATATCCTCTATATCCTCTATATCCTCTATTTCCTGCCATAATTCATATTCTTTATCATTAAAAAGCAATTTATCTGAAATCCGCAATTCCAGAGTAAATGTCTCTCTGGGACATCTTATTGTTGCTGAACCTCCTCCAAAATCATCTGCATCAATACTCAATACTCTGCAATTAGAATCTGCAAACCTGCCTCCTTCAAACAGCCAAAAATCATCAGTAACATCCTCGCTTGAAACTCTTATTTTGACTTTTTCTTCAGGATAAGTTATATCATTTAACCTTAATTGTAATGCAGTCTGACAATAATAACCTGGCAAAAATATTTCATTAGAAGTTTCTCCTTTATCTAAAGTAATCTGTGAAACTCGATTATCTTTACTTGAATAAACACTTAATCTAACTTTATCTTTTTCAATAAAATCTGCTTTTAAAAAACCCTTGCCGTTCCAAAACCCGTACTCTTTATAATCTCTTCTCCATAAATCTTCATCTAACTGAGGAATTATAAACTCGGCTCTTCCAACTCCAAAAGCTTTTTCCAAATCATAACTTATAACAGCTGTTAAATTCCCGTGAACAAAGTCAGGCATATCATCTTCAACTTCATTTCTTTTCAATAAAATAACTACATAACCGATGTTATTTAATAATGGAGAACCTAGCAACCTCTCATTAGTCCTTAAAGCAGCTCTGGCAGGGTGGAAACTTACTCCGACAACTTCTGCAGGATACTTCCCCTTAAATGTAATGCTTTCTATAGCCTCAACATTAATTAAAGGATTTAATTTAAGTGCATCTAATCTGCAGAAAACAGGAACATTTTGCTCTTCTAATAAATCACTTCTCACAACAGCAGGAGAACATCCTCCAGGAGGAATCTGTATTATAAAATCCTGTCTTGCTCTGCAGTCATCTTTTTCAAATAGTTTCCAGTAAGTAGATATCTGAGAAGAGGTGTAATACTGCTGAAATGAAGGCCTGTAATACTGAACATTATACCCTCCTCCAATATAAGAATATGAAGATGAAAAACTTCCGCTTTGATAATCTGGAAATTGCCCAGAACCAATACTCCCTAAAAAAATACTGAACATTACAATCCCTATTAGTAAAATTCCCCTTTTTACATATTTATTTTCCATCATCCAAATACTAAATTTAAGTTTTGAGTTTCAACAATATCATAAGTTTCTTGCAAATCTTCTATTGTTCTTGGAGTTTTAACTCCGTAAGTATTAATAATCAATCTTCCTTGTTCTAACTGAGACTCAATAAAATATTCCTGACTTTTGCCTCCAGCTCTTAAAGCAAAACTTGCTTCCTGTTTTGGAATTGTGACATCAAAGCATTTTTCAATTGTTCCTCCGAAAAATCCACTTAAACCTGATTTAGAAACTTCAACACATTTTTGTGTTGTTTGTTCTGGCAAAATGATGCTTGTATTACTAAAAACATAAACTGTAACATTATAATATCCTTCACTTAACTCAACTTTTTTCTGATTAGGCCATGCCACAACGTTTTCATTGCCATTTTCAAAATAAATCATCCCCAGATTATTTGTATTTTTGCCATCAACATTTAATTGAATTTCAACTTCATATTCTGGCATCATCAAAATATTCGCTGTTCCCTCCCTATTAGTTGAAATCTGGTATTTTGTTGTTTTATACCCCTCTTTTTCCGCTATAATAAATCCATTTGAACATTCAGGAAACAATCCGGTTAATTTAGCTTCATTTCCCTGTAAAACAGTTTGCCCAATTCCGCATGAAGTGTCAAAGCACTTAAACCTGATATTGGCTTCAGCTGGATTTAAATATTTATCATAAGTATAGACATTAACTAAAGTATTTTTATAATCGCAAATATCCGGCTCTTCAATTTCAGCTGTATTGGCAATTGTTGCCTGATTTTTTTGTATCACAACAGCAGTAGGAAACTGAAAAACTTCATCTTCATCATAAATCTGAACTAAAACAGGATAAACCATGTCATAAACAAAATGATACGGAACATAACAAAATCCCAAAACCCCTAACCCCTGTTCAGCTCCAACAGGCTCAGCAATCATTAAATCATTTTCAACTGGCCACACTTCAATTCTTGAAGGAAACTCCCTAGAAAATAAAAACTGGACATTTTCATCAGCTTTTACATCCAAAACAAAATATCTATTTTCTTTTTTTGATAATTCATAATCTGAATTTTTAACTTTCAATGCCTGGGTATTTGCTTCTAATGCATCTAATAAATCAAAAACTACATCCTGCGGATTCCAGATTTTCGGAGAACAAGTCAGCTCAACTCCTGTCATAGGAGCATACAACCATAAAACATCTAAACCATACTGTTCAAGAAATTTTTCATTTTGCTGTTTTTGATAAATTTCTAAAGCAGTATTATAAAATTTTCCCAAACTTGAATCAACTTCCAAATTATGACTATTTCTTGAACTGGAAATTTCATCAAAACTGACTGTTAAAGGCATATCAACATCTAAATTAACATTTTCATTTTCAATCCTAACATTCACATTTACTTCTCCTTTATTGATAACAAACCCTTGCTGAGAAAACTGATTAAAATTGCATGTTTCAATTTCATTTTCTAAATAACTTTCTAATTGCAATTCCATATCTGCTTTTGCAGGAACCTGCTTTTTTGCAACGCCATTTCCAGAAACATAATACCAGTAAGGAATCCCAAAACCATAAAAATCCAGTTGAGAAGAAAAAGGCATGTAATCATTTCCCGGTTCAAATTCAGGCAATTCAATATAACCCCCCTGAGTTTCTATCAAACTTATTCCCTGCTCAGCTTTATCAATAGCACAATTTTCAAAATATGAAAAAACAGGTTCTAATTGTCTTGGTATTCCTGGTTTGAATATATCCCTCTGAACAACAAAAAAAACAACTAATAAAACAACAATTAAAATTGCTATAATCACAAATAAGCTTACTTGTCCTCTTTTTTCCATGATATGATCAAGAAAAATACCTATATAAACTTTATTGAGAATAAAATCAAAATGGGCCTGCGCAGAATTGAACTGCGGATCTCTCGCACGTCAAGCGAACGTCATAACCACTAGACCACAGGCCCATAAAATATAATATATCTGCATAATATTTATATTTAACTAAAAATAATAACAAAAAGGTAGGGTAATTTATTCTCTCCTAATAAACTTTAAAAATACTAATCTTAATATATCAACACAAAAAATAAAGATTTAAAAACCCTGATTTACCTCTTTTAAATAGATAATAATTAGACAAAATGAAATTACCAAAGCAAGTAAACAGATACTGTCCTTATTGTAAAAAAAGAACAGTTCATAAAGTAGCAGATATTAGCACCGGCTCTAAAAGAGGAACCTTAACAAGAGGTTCAATTTCAAGAGCTAAAAAAAGAGGATTAGCAAGAGGTATAGGAAATAAAGGAAGATGGGGCTCAAAGCCAGCAATCAGCAAATGGAAAAGAAAAACAAAAGCTACTAAAAAAACAAATATTCTATATACTTGTCAAGAATGCAAAAAATCACACGGGCAAAAAAAAGGAAAAAGAACAAATAAACTGCAAATAGAAAAAAAACAAGCAGGAGCGAAAAAACAAAATGGTTGAAAAAAAGAAATTCTTTGAAGTTAAAATTCCTTTATTAAGAAAGCAAATTCACTTACTTGGAACCTCAAAATCAGATTTAAACAACAAATTTATAAAAATTGACTTAACAAGAAGTTTAAGAGGCAAAAGTCTGGAATTAAAATTTAAAGTTAAGGCAGATAATGAAAATGCTTTTGCATATCCCGTAGAATCCAACATATTGAGTTATTATATCAGAAGGATGATGAGAAAAGGGATAAATTATGTTGAAGAATCTTTCAAAGCTGAATGTGAAAATGCTACAATAAGAATCAAACCCTTTTTAATTACAAGAAAGAAAGTTTCAAGAGCAGTCCGAAACGAATTAAGAAAAAGAACAATAGAATTTGTAACTGATTATGTGAAAAACAAAACAATTGAAGAAATTTTCACAGCAATTACTTCAAATTCCTTGCAAAAAAACATTTCTCTAAAACTTAAAAAGACTTATCCCCTTGCATTATTCGAAATAAGAGTTTTAAAAGTTATTAAGAGAAAACAAGAACCAGAACCAGAAACCCCAAAAAAATCAGAAGAAAAATCTGAAAAAACTAAAGAACAAAAAAACGAGAAAACTAAAGAAGCAAAAACAAAAGAAAAACAAGAAGAAGAAAAGAAGAAAACAGAGAAAAAGACAAAAACTAAAAAATCTGATTCTAAAACCAAGACAAAAAAAGAAACAAAGAAGAAAACAACAAAAAAGAAAGCAACGAAAAAATAAAAAAGTTTTTTAATGCTTTTTTACATCATATTCTAATGCCTCTATAGCTCAGTGATAGAGCGGCTGCCTTGTAAGCAGTAGGTCGGGGGTTTGAATCCCTCTAGAGGCTTTTTACATGTTCTGTAGAAAGTAACTAACCATATACTGAATTTTTAATGATTGTTCTAAAT
>CAZQGH010000033.1:0-12535 GCA_964592915.1 Candidatus Woesearchaeota archaeon
ATCCTAAGAAAATAACTTGTGCGATTGATCTATTTTATCGTGGAGTTTCTACAAGGAAAGTGCAAGAACATTTTCAAGCATTTTATCCAGAAAATTCTTCTCATAAATCTATATACAAATGGATTATTAAATATTCAAAAATGATCTCAAAATTCACAGATAATCTTAAACTTCAAGTTGGAAGGGAATTACAAGTTGATGAAATGGAATATCATAGAAGAAAATATTACAATAAAAAAGGAGTTGATAAGAATTGGTTCATTGATGCTGTTGATTGTAAAACAAGATTTATGGTCTCTTCTGAATATACAAAAGCAAGAGGGAAGAATGAATTAAAGATTGTTATAAAGAAAGCTAAAGATAAAACTGGAGAGCAAATTAAAATCTGTACAACAGATGGACTTCTTGTTTATAGCAATATTGTTAAGAAAAATTGGGGATATAATAATAAAGTAGGGGAATATAATGTTAAGCATAATGTTGTTAATGCTTCTAAGGGAGCGGGTTTTAACATTATGATTGAGAGATTGCATAACTCAATTAGAGAAAGAACAAAAACAATGAGAGGTTTCCATGGAAGCGTAGAAAGTGCTAATGCAATAATGAAAGGATTAGAAACCTATTATAATTTTATTAGAAAGCATCAAGCAATTAAAAAATATCCTTATGAATTGGCTTGTCCCGATTTAAAGTTAAAATCTAATAATAAGTGGCTTGAATTAATTTGGTTAAGCAAATCTGATTGAGATTAGTCAAAAGGATGATCTACTAAATGCTCAAAGGGCATTTGTTCTGGAATTATTCCCATAGATTTCCCATATTCTCTTGCTCTATTTAATTCAGGATCCTCTTTCCTAAAATTAAACATTTTTCCTCTGAAGACAACATACATTTCTCCGCCACTACATAGATGCGTATAGAATGCTGGTTTTATTGTATGCATAGCCATATTAAGATATTTATCTCTATTTGCATCTTCAACTTCTACTTTATGAAAAGTCATGACTCTATTTTCTTCTTCAAGTCTGTCAACATCTGTTCCAACTATTTTAACTAAACTTAATAGTTTTTTGTCTTCAAGACTTTCTTCGAGTAAAACTCCTTGCCATACCATATTTTTGCTATTCATTTTGTGTTTAAAAGTTTTTCCTTACCTCCTTACAATACATACGGACAGTGATTTAAATTAAAATCTCTTATTTGTTGTGTTACATCTTGCCTAAGCCAAGGTGTTTGAACTTCATAATAATCATAATTTGCCCAGTCTTCAAGAGTTTTTGGAGCAACAAATCCATGTTTTATTGCATCCCGATATAGTGGCGTACCTGGATAAGGAGCATAAACATGTGCTTTAACCTCATGAAGTTCACTAATTGAAGCGATTTTTTTTCCAAAATCTAATGTTCTTGCAATATTGTCCTCTGGAAAACCAGGATATCCAACAATAACTGTAAAACTTCCATGTACTTCTGCTTTTCCTAGTCTTTTAGCTAATTCTAAAACATCTTCAGTTGTCATGTTCTTGTTTATATAATCTAATTCTTCGTTATTTCCAGATTCAGCCCCGATTAATATTCTTGAGCATCCACTATCTGAAACTCTTCTTAGTTCATCATCGCTAAGAACAAGCAGATTTTTAGGATGCGCTGATGCAGCCCATTTAATATTCCAACCTTTTCTTTTTACTTCATCAGCAAATGAAAGTGCTCTTCTTTTATTCACAAAGAAATTAGCATCATAGAATTTAACTCCATCAGCCCCATGTTGTTCCACTAGTTCACTAACTTCTCGCATCATTCTTTCTAGTGATTCTGAAGTCCATTTTCTGTCGTAAAGAGCAACCTCTGAACAAAAGCCACATCCAAATGGACAACCCTGGCTTGAGATATGGTTAAGAACTCTATTTGAAATATGTTCATCACTTCTAATGTAATTTGCAGGATCAACTAAAGAGTAATTATAGGTTGCAAATGCATCTCTGCTAATAGGCGTTCTAGGAGAATTATGAACAATCCTTCCTTTAGTATCTTTAAAGGATACTCCTGAAATACTTTCTAACCCTTTTTTAGAGGCTAATGCTTCGGTTGTTTCCAATATTGTTTGTTCTCCTTGTCCTCTTATAACAATATCTACATAATCTGAATATAAGAACTGTTTTGGTAAAATTGTTGGTGCTCCGCCACCAAAAATAGTCTTTACTCCTGGAAATCTCTCTTTAACTTTTGCCACAAAATCAAGCCCTTCACTAATTTGGTGCCCAATCATTGTACTAACTCCAACTAAATCAGGTCTAGCTAGTTCAGAAACTATCCTTTCAGGGCTTCTTTGTTCAAAATTGTTGTCAACCATAGTTATATCGTATCCATCACTTGCTAAATTCGATCCTACAGATAGAACTGAATAAGGAATCCAGAAATTTCTATAATTTCTCTCGTGGAGTGTTCTTGGGTGGAACAATACGACTTTCTGTTTTGCCATTTTCGAAAGATTTATATATTAGTTATACTACTGATAAATATAAGTAGTATATAAATGTTATCATTTAAGAATAACATGGAACAAAGAAGAAAACCCCACCTAAGAGTCGCTGTAACGCCAGAATGTAATTTTAATTGTGTTTACTGTCGAGCAGGTGGAGAAGGTTTACCTCCAAATGGAGTTTTAATGAGCAGCAGGGAGATTAAAGAAGTAGTTAGAATTGCTTCTGAAGTAGGATTTAAGCATCTTAAAATCACTGGTGGAGAGCCAACATTAAGAAGAGACCTTTTTGATATTGTTAGAGGATGCAACGAATTAGAAAGTCTTAATGAGGTTCAATTAGTAACTAATGGCTCACCATTAACAAAAGAGTATGCTCAAAGACTAGTTGATTCTGGTTTAGATAATATCACAATTAGCTTGGACGCAGCAAGCAGAGATAGTTTCAGAGAAATAACTGAAAGGGACAAATTTGATAGAGTTATTTCTGGAATTTATGCAGCAAGAGAAGCAGGACTTCCAGTAACGATAAACTCTGTTATAATGCAAAGAAATAAAGCAGAAATTGCTGGACTGATTGAGATTGCAAGAAAAACAGGATCAAGATTAAAATTACTAGATTACATGAAAGTAAATGGAAATGGGTGGGAAACAGAGTATCTTTCCTTTGAACAATTAAGAGAAGATTTAGAGAAAAGAGCTGAAGGGGTTTCTTGGATGTATCCTCCTGGAGGACTCGGAACACCTATGCCCTTATTTAAAGTAAATGGAACAGAAGTTATGGTAAAAGATGCAAGCATCGGAACAAATTATCATGAAACTTGTAATTCTTGTGTAAACTATCCTTGTCAAGATGCTTTAATATCTTTAAGAGTGACACATGATGGAAAATTAAAAAGATGTTTGATCAGAGATGACAATCTTGTTGATGTTTTAACTCCATTAAGAAGCGGAGACAGAGAAGAGGTTAGAAAATTAATTTCAGAGTCTTATAAAATATTTGAAGAAACTAAATATCAACCAAATGCATGGAGTCCTGAAAATGAAAAACAAAGAACTGCCAAATAGTATTGAAAAAGTAGAATCAATACTTGAAAGTGAAGGATTTGAAAATCCCAGATTAGAAGCGAGACTTTTGTGGGATCATGTTTTCAATGGATCTTTAAAAAATGACGGGCTTAAACATTTAGGAGAACATGTTTCTCAATTGTATTTTGGAATACCAATACAAAGACAAATTGGATATACTGAAGTGATTGGCAAAAGGATAAATATAACAGAAGATGTTTTGCTTCCAGGTCCAGAAATAGAAATACTTCTTGGTGCTTTTTTTGATTATGTTGAAAATCCAAGCACAGTAGTTGATTTATGTACTGGTTGTGGAGTTTTAGCTTCTGTTATTGGTGAAAAATTTCCAAAAGCAAGAGTTTATGCAATAGATATTTCAAAGAAAGCTTTAGAAGTTGCTAGAACAAATATTAGATCAGCAAATGTAGAATTATTGCATGGAGATTTGTTTGAGCCCCTTAATAGAAAAGGATTTTATGGGGCTGATGTTTTGATATCGAATCCTCCTTATTGCAGGACACAAGATATTGATAAGCTTCCAAGACAAATAAAAGACCACACTCCAAGAATGGCTATAGATGGCGGAGAAGATGGATATTCCCTTCATAGAAGAATAATTGGAGGAGCATCTAGGTATGTTACAAATAATGGATTAGTTATTCTTGAAAACGAAGCAGGTCAATCACCAGAATTAAGAAAAACGTTAGAAGAAAAAGGATATACAATTGAATCTACAAGAAGAAATGGAAAAAGCGAGGAAAGAGTTATTGTGGCAAGGAGGATAAAATGAAAACATTAATTATAGGAGGTTCTGGATTTTTAGGTTCAAAGTTAGTAGGATTTCTTAACGGAAGTTCTCAATCAACTTATCATCAAAATAAAATATTTCCTAATCAAATTCAAATGAATTTAGCTGACGAAGCAAGCATTAGAAAATGTTTGGCTGAAACAAAACCAGATGTTGTTTTGCATTGCGGAGGATTAACTAATACAGATTTCTGTGAAGCAAACCCTAATTCAGCAGATAGAATAAATGGTTTGGGAACTCTAGAAATATTAAATAGATTTGATAGAAAAATGATTTATTTTTCTACAGATTATGTTTTTGATGGAGAAGATGCTCCTTATGATGAAAAATCACAACCAAATCCAATTAATCAGTATGGGAAAACAAAACTTGCTGCTGAAAGAGCAGTTTTAGATAAACCTCAAAGTTTAGTTGTAAGAGTTTCTGGTTTGTATGGATTTAATAGAAACAATAATAGATTTTTAGATGGACTAAGAAGCAGAAGAGTTATCAAAGCAAGTCAAGAATTAATTTCAACTCCAACATATATTGAAGATATAGCAAAAGCAGTTCCGCAATTTATAGATATGTCTGGAATTTTACATTTTACTGGAGAGCAATCATTTTCAAGATATGGCTTTGCTAAACTTGCTGTTGAAAGTCTTGGATTAGAGGTAGAAGTCGTTGCTCAAGAAAGCAATGGAATTGCAAGAAGACCTAGAAACTCTTCTCTTGTTAGTGTTTATAGTTTAAAAAAAACACTAATTGATGAAGCATTAAAAGAAATTAGGAGAGCGATATGATAAGAACAAAAAAACTTCAGAAAATATGTGAATTAGGATTAGAAGCAGTTCCCCCATTTAATTTTAAGTATACTGTTTACAAGCCCTCGCATTTTCCAACAAAGTTAGAAGATTTTGATGAGCAAACAGGAAGATTCTACAGAACATTTAGATTAAGCCAAAGAAAATTAATTGGATTAAGAATGAGTGATCTAGGAGAAGTAGAAAAAAAACCAGGAATATTTGTAGAAGTTTATTCTAATACTCCTTTATCCAAAGGAGAAATTGATAATTTAGAGAATTATATTTCAAGATCTTTTGGATTAAAAGAAGATGTTGAAGCTTTTTATAGAAGAATCCCAAAAACAGATCCATTGCAATCTCCAATTACAAATCTTAGGGGAATGAGAAATAGTTGTTTTGAAAATTTGTTTGAAATACTAAATATTTCTTCTATGTTGCAAAATACAACTGTAAAGAGAAGTGAGCAAATGATGGAAGCAATGCTTTCCAATTTTGGAGAAAGAGTTCAGTTTGATGGAAGAGAATTTTATGTTTTCTATACTCCTTCAGATGTTGCAAAATCAAATGAACAAAGACTAAGAGAATTAAAGTTGGGTTATCGAGCAAAATTTTTAATGGGGATTGCAGATTATTTTGTTCAAAATCCAGATTTAGAAACTAAATTAAGAGGAATGTCATTTGAGGATGCTAAGGATGAATTAATAAAAATAAAAGGAATTGGTCCTTATTCTGCAAATACAACTTTATTTTCACATAAAAGAGATCCAAGCAAAGTTAACTATGATGTTTGGAACAGGAAGATATTTTCAAATTTCTTTTTTGAAAAAGAAGATAAACTAGTAGAAGAAATTTCTCTTGAATTTGAAAAGAGATATGGAGATTATAAAGGTCATGCTGCACTTTATATTATTGAAGATTTATTTGTAAGGAAACCAGAATTACAATATTGGAGGAAGAAAGATGAAAGTTGATTTTACTAAATATCCTTCTTCAATGCAGATTGCAGAACTTTATAAAAAATCAAAAACCTTGGAGAATCTTTTAGGAAATCAAGATGAAGTTTATGTTCGTGGAAGATTATTTCAAAAAGGAGATAAAATAGTTTTATACGATAAGGGAACTTATTTAGATGTTCAGTTTTCAAATGGAGCAACTTTCTCAAATGGAGATCTGGTTATTGTAAAAGGACAATATTCTGAAGGTAATCCATTAAGGGTAGATGAAGTAAATTTATGTGCAAGGTGTGAAGAAAATTTTGAAGATGTTTCAGATAGCAATAGATATACTGGAACTTCCTTAGTTTTGAGCGATGAACGAAGAAGAGCATTAGCATTAAGATCAAATGTTTTAAAGGAGATTAGAGGATATCTTAATGATAGAGGATTTATAGAATTTGAAACACCTATTCTTCAATATCACCCAGATTGTGCCCCGGTTCCTACTTTTAAAACAAGAGAAGATTCTTCAGGTCATGAATATCATCTGAAAATTTGTCCAGAAGAATTTATAAAACGATTAGCTTTTGGTTTTGATAAAATTTATGATCTTGGAAAGTGTTTTAGAAATGGAGAATCCTCTGAAAAACATAGCCCTGAATTTACTATGCTTGAAGCCTATGAAACCTTTTCAACTTTTGAAGATTCCATGAAGTTAACTGAACGTTTAATAGAACATGTTGCAAAAGAAGTCAATGGAACAACAAAAGTTAATTATAATGGATTTGAAATTGATTTTAAAGCTCCATGGGAAAGAATTAGTGTTGATGAAGCCAGCAAGAAATTTTATGGTCAAAGCGTATTTGAATTGAGCGAAGAAGACTTAAAAAAAGAGATAAGATTACCTAATGCAAGATTAAAAAAATCAGATTTAATTAGGATTTTTATGGAGCAAAAATTAGAACCTCATTTTATACAACCAACTTTTTTAACATATTATCCTTCGGGTTCAGGGTCTCCTGAAAAAAATACCCCTGGTAATCCTCAAACAAAAGAACAAGGAGAAGCATTTGTTGCTAAGGGGATTGAAATTGCTAATATAGGAGAGGTAAATAATGATCCTGAATATCTTGAAAGACATAATACTAATAATGCTATAAATAAATTTGGCGTTGATAAAATTGAAGGAAATCTTGATAAGGATTTTTTATATGAGATGAGATTTGGATTACCTCCTTTATGTGGTTTAGGAATTGGTGTTGATAGATTAATAATGATACTTGGAGGAATAACTGATATTAGAAAAACCCAAGCATATCCATTTAGAAATGGAGATAAATAAAATGTTAAAAATAGATTTACACACCCACAGCATTGCAAGCGGACATGCACTTAATACTGTATATGAAATGGTTAGAGAAGCAAAGGGAAATGGAATGGGTTTAATTGGAATAGTTGAGCATGGCCCTTCTATGGAAGGAGCACCTCATGAAGGTTATTTTTGGGTTTCTGATCAATTAGATGAACTTTATGGGGTTAGAGTTCTTTTAGGAATAGAGGCAAACATATTGGATGAAAGGGGAGAGATAGATCTTAATGGAGAACTTCTTACAAAACAAAGAGTTGTTATTGCAGGATTGCATGAAAGAACCCCTTATAAGACCAATAATTTAGAAAGTAATACTAAAGCATTGGTAAATGTCATGCAAAACCCTCTAATTCAAATTATTTCACATCCATATAGAACTGATTTTCCTGTTGATATTGAAAGGGTTTTTCAAGAAGCATATAAAACTCAAACATTGCTTGAAATAAACAATCAATTATTTGCTCAGCAATCTTCTCAAGAAGGTTTCCTGGAAACCTATAAAAGGCTAATTGATTTATCCAAAAGATACGGGCACCCTTTAATAGCTGGAAGCGATGCTCATGTTGCTAAAAAAATAGGTGAGGATTCCTCAATAGTTGCTGCTTATGAGCAAATAGGATTAACTCCAGATATGCTCTTAAACAACCAGCCAGAGGAATTAATAAAATGGAAGAAGAAAAAATAATTGAATTTTTAAAAATAAGCGGGCTTAATCTTTATGAGTCTAAAATATACTTTGCTTTGTTAAAATATGGTAAAGTGAGCAGATCTGAAATCTATAAGATTGCAGATATTCCTCAAAGCAGAATGTATGATATATTGGTCTCTTTATCAAGCAAAGGCCTAATAAAACAATCAGATCAATCAGTTATCCCGGAACATCCAAGAAAAATAGTCAATTCTAATAATTACACAAAAAATAAAGAAAAAATGAAGCTTCTTAAACATAAATTAGAGATTCAATTAACAGATATTAGTAAGAAAGTTGAATTAATCCAGAATGAAAAAGATATTTTCAATGAACTTGAGGGGATGTATGATTCTCCTTCAACCCAACATCCAATAGTCAATAGATTTTTGTCTTTATTTAAAAAATCAAAAAAAGAAATTTTGTGTTGCACAACCCTGCCAATTCTTTATCCTTCAGGCCAGTTTTATGAAGAAGTTTTAAAAGTAGTAGATAGGGGAATTTCTTATAGAAGACTTCTTGGTTTTGATTATATTATGGCTCAAGGAGAGAAATCTGTTGTTGCAGATGAAAAGAAAGGAATAAAGATCAAAGTGATTTCTGAAGCAAATATAAGAGAGAAATATTATCTTGTTGATGGATCTTATGTTTTCTTAAGAGCTATTAAAGCTACATTAGATTTAGAGAATGAAGAAGCTTTTATTTTTGAACAAAAAGAGATTGTTGACTCATACAAAGAGAGCTTTGAGAAATTATGGAAAGAAGGAGAAACATTAGAATCTTTTCTTAAAAAAGTTAAATCTAAAATAACCTCAGATAAAGAAAACGCTTCTATTTTAATGGATGTTTTTGAAAATGGAAGAACTAACAAAGAGTCCTTATTCAAAAAGTTTGAACCTCAAAAACCAAAAGTTCAAGAATTAATTAAGAATGGAATTTTAAAAAGTTCTGAAGTTAAGGATATGTTGATTATAGATGTGAATAAGTTGTTTAGTTCTATTTAATTTTATTAAGCTGGAGTTAAGAATGGGAAAAATTGTCTTAAAAAAGAATAGCCCCCTTTAAGGTAACAATGTAGGTGATGGGTGGTTAAGTTCTTTATCTTATCATTACAAAAAAAGAAAAAACTTTTGGTGGATTGGAATAAGCGGTCATTCGGAATTAGATAGAGAATATCTTATGTTTATGGGAAAGATAATAAACCAACTTTTCAATAGAAAGATAACAATTAAATATAAAAAACAAAGTAATGCCATGGAAATCTTATTTTCACATAAATATTTGGTTCTTTTTCTAAATAAGATACTTGATTTCCCAATTGGTAAAAAATATAATTTAGCAATTAAAAATGATCTTTTAAAAGAATGGAGAAAAGCGAAATATATTATTAGAGGGATTTTTGATACAGATGGTAGTTTCTATTTAGATAAGACCCCTTCTAAAACACCTTATCCTTCTATATCTATTTCTATGAAATTCCCTATTTTGATTAAACAAATTTATAAATCTCTTATAAATAGAAATTTTAAAGTCTATTATAATATCCGAAAAAATAATATACATAGAATAATCTTAAAAGGAAGGAAGCAATTAGATAAATGGATGAAAGAGATTGGGTCTTCAAATCAAAAACACGCTGTAAAAATTAATGCCCTCGTGGCGCAATAGGATAGCGCGACACCCTCCTAAGGTGTAGGTTGCAGGTTCAATTCCTGCCGAGGGCATGTTCCTCAAAAAGGTTGTTTTAAATAAAGCAAAAAGCTTTAAAACCATTTAATTTATATATTCCCATGCGTGGGTAGTTCAGTGGTAGAATCACTGCCTTCCAAGCAGAAGAACCTATGTTATTCCGCACCATCTCCTAGACAATACAGGAGAGAAGAAAGCAGTTGACCCGGGTTCGAATCCCGGCCCGCGCATCCGTGTTAGCGGAATGAAAAATTCCCAGGATTCGGACACGGAGGGTGAAGAATCCCGGCCCGCGCATACTATATAAAAAATGACAGAACAAAGCAAATTTTTCAACTGGCATGATAAGTATTTCAGAATAATCTTAATTATTCCTGCAATAATTTTACTAGCATCATTTATTTATCTTGTAAATTTTTACATACAAAATGGGGATGTAATCAACAGAGATATTAGTTTGTCAGGAGGCACATCATTAACAGTAAATGTTGAAACTAATATACAGGAATTAGAACAGGCAATGCAACAAACATTAGGGGATGTTTCTATTAGAGAAATTTCAGATTTAAGAACAGGAAGACAAATTGCATTTGTATTAGAAACCCAATCTAACCCAAATGAAACAACAACCGCAGTTGAAAATTACCTAGGAATTGAATTAACTCAGGAAAATTCCTCAGTAGAATTTACTGGTTCTTCATTAGGAGAGAATTTCTATAACCAATTAAGAACAGCTATCCTAATTTCTTTTATTTTAATGGCAATTGTTGTATTTATCATATTCAGGACATTCACTCCGAGCTTAGCTGTAATTATGTCAGCAGTAGCAGACATAACTATGACTCTGGCATTAGTAAACATTTTGGGAATGAAAATTTCAGCAGCAGGAATTGTGGCTTTTTTAATGTTAATTGGTTATAGTGTTGACACAGATATATTATTAACAACAAGATTAATCAAAAGAAAAGAAGATGAATTAAACAACAGATTAAGAGATGCATTTAAAACAGGCATAACAATGACTCTTACTTCAATTGCAGCTATTTCAATTGCATTGTTGATTACTGCATCATTTTCCGAAACTTTAAGACAAATATTCACAGTTTTATTAATTGGTTTAGGTTTTGATATACTAAACACCTGGATAACCAATGCTTCAATACTTAAATGGCACTGCAAAACTAAAAATATAAATTAAAATGGTAAAATTAAGCTTAAGAATTTGGATTTTAATTATTGCTTTAGTCTTATCTGCATTAGCAATTTCTCCAACATTAAAACAAGGAATCATGATAAAAAGTGTAGAGCAAAATTCAACAGCTTTTAATACAGGATTAAGACAGGGACAGGTTATAACTCATGTAAATGAGCAAAGAGTAGAAACTATAGAAGATTATAGCAATATAATAAATGACATTTTTCAAAACACTAATGAATCTCAGAAGGTGATAATTCAAACGGAAGAATCAGAATTTATATTACTTACAAATGCCCCTCCAACAATCACTTTAGGCAGAATTCCTTCAACTAATTTAAGAACAGGATTAGATTTAAGAGGAGGTGCTAGAGCATTAGTTCAGCCATCAGAAGAAATTTCAAGACAGGAATTAAATGATGCAATTTCAATAATAAATGAAAGATTAAATGTATTTGGGATTAGCGACGTAGTTATAAGACCTGTCTCAGATTTAGCTGGAAACAATTTTATTTTAGTGGAATTAGCAGGAGCAACTCCTTCAGATTTGGAAGAATTAATCTCTCAACAGGGAAAATTTGAAGCTAAAATAGGAAATGAGACAGTTTTTACAGGAGGGAATGAAGATGTAACAAGAGTTTGCAGAAATGATGCAACTTGTGCAGGAATTGACAGATGCATTGAAGTCGAAGGAGGGCAGTCATGCAGGTTCAGATTTGTTATTTTCTTGAATGAGAAAGCTGCTCAAAGGCATGCAGACATAACAAGGGAGTTGGGAGTTAATATTACCGAGCAAGGAAGATATCTAGAAAAAAAACTAGATTTATATCTGGATGATAATCTGGTTGACTCATTATTCATTTCTGAAGATTTGAGAGGAAAAGTCACAACTCAAATTCAAATCCAGGGATGGGGTTCTGGAGCAACAAGAGAAGAAGCAATTCAAGATGCATTAGGCAGCATGAATAAATTACAGACAATTTTGATTACAGGTTCATTACCATTTAAACTTGAAATAGTTAAATTAGACACCATTTCTCCTTTGCTTGGGGAAAATTTCATATTCACAATATTTTTAGCAGGCATTGCTGCAATATTGGGTGTAGGATTAATTGTTTTTGTGAGATATAGAAGTTTTAAATCTTCTTTAGCATTATTGTTTACTGTATTTTCTGAAGTTCTGATTATTTTAGGCGTCGCAGCACTAATAAAATGGAATCTTGACTTACCTTCAATAGCAGGAATTTTAGCAGTAATCGGAACCGGAGTAGACCAGCAAATAGTTATTTTAGATGAATCAAGATTGGGAAAAAAACACAGTATGAAAGAGAGGTTAAAAAGAGCATTGTTTGTAATTGTATCAGCATATTTTACTTCTCTTGTATCATTATTACCATTATACTGGGCAGGAGCAGGATTATTAAAAGGATTTGCAGTAACCACAATTATCGGAATTACCTCAGCTGTATTAATAACAAGACCAGCATTTGCAGACATAGTTAAAAAAATTGAGGAATAAA
>CAZQGH010000034.1:0-10824 GCA_964592915.1 Candidatus Woesearchaeota archaeon
AAATTTTTTACTATTTAAATTTTTCTACATGTTACCACTTTATTATGATTAAATTGTATAATATTAATTAGAATTAGAAATCTAATAAAAAATAATTACTTTCCTAAATTCTTAAATAACTTCGTTATTTTGTCAAACCTGCTTTTCTTCTCAACTCTTTTATCAACTTTGCCAGTTTTTGCTAATTTCTCAATTTTCTTTATTTCCTCATCATTTCTTTGCTTGTATCTTCTGTAAAGTATGTAAATTATTGTTAAAATTAATAATAACAGCAAAATCCATAACAAATAAATCATCCAGTCAAAAATATCTGCTTTTTCATCAGGAACTTCAATGCAATTTGGACATGAACCTCCGCAATCTAATCCAATTTCATCATAATTCTGTATTCCATCATAACAATAAGGACAAAATCCTTCAAAATCGCTTAATAAGAAGTCAATGTCAATTTTCTTTGCTCCTCCTGTATCTCTCTCTTTCATTCTGGAAACTAACTTTCTTTCATTTGAAGAAACATCATATATCTCAACATAAGTTTCATAACACCACTCAACTTTTTCAGTTTCTATTGGAATTCCAATCTCACAATCAACTCTCTGATATATAGCTCCGACACAACCTTCAGTATCAACGCAAGTTCTGTCTCTTTTGCCTTCAACTCTAGGAATTCCAGCTAAAATATCTTCAAAAGTATAATAAGCATCGCACTCACTCCAATCAGGACATGCATAATCTGGCTTGCATTCATCTTCGTTGCATGGAATCGGCTCAGGATGATCATATCTAGTGCTGCAATTATTAACATCTGTGCAATTTCTTGGTCTTAAATAACCTTCAACACAAACCTCATCCCAATCACAATTCCAGTCTTCAACGCAACACTGTCTTGTTTCAATTTTTTCTTCATAAACACACTCATTTATATCAGTACAATTCCTAGTTTGAACTCCTCTTGAGCATCTACTCCATTCATCACATCTCCAGTCAGACTGGCATCCTTCAACACATTTTCCAGCTGAATTGCAACTAGAACCTTCAGAACATGCCCCGCAATTCTCTATTTCATTACAAATAGTCCAGTTACCGCATTCATAACCAAATGTATTGCATGTATCTGTGCATCCCCCTCCATCTTTATTGTGAACTAAAACATTTTCAGCAAAAAACACATTATACTTATCAACTGTTTTCAGATTATATGTTTTTACAACAACATCATAATAATCAATTGTTTCAATTTCAATCCAATTACCATCAGATGTGAATAATTTATCTCCTATTTCCAATTCATAAACTTTAACACCTTCTA
Organism: Candidatus Woesearchaeota archaeon; assembly: GCA_964592915.1. Taxonomy (GTDB): domain Archaea; phylum Nanobdellota; class Nanobdellia; order Pacearchaeales; family GW2011-AR1; genus CAZQGH01. The sequence continues at coordinate 1,310 of CAZQGH010000034.1, forward strand.
ATTCTGAACCAATTAAATCTTTCTCAGCTTTGTCTGTGTCAATAGCAGCCCACCCTTTCTTGCCATTTTTCTCTACATAAAAAGGATGCTCATCTGTTACATTTAAAAAATCATTAATTTCATATAACCCTCTTCTTACTGGAGATTCCAATTCTAACACCTTAGCTATTTTCTTCTCATTAGTTTCAAAATCATAACTTACAACTTCATCTCCTATCTTAACATCTTCTATATTTTTCTCCCCATTTCTCATTAATATTCTTGTTCCGGCAGGAAAACAAGAATCTCCTGAACCACTTGTAATTGTTAAACTTCTTGTTTCTGAACTTCCTAAATTATTAAACTCATCTACACATTCAATTCTCCAGTTATAACTGCCTTCTCCAAAATTTCTTGTAAATAACTGCTCAGTATTTCTCTCAATTGTTTCATCAGTTGAAACAATGTTATCATTAATAATTAATGAGCAGTTTCCAATTTCAGACTCATCACTTACAGTATAATTGAATATAACATTTCCAGTTCCTCTTGAATATCCATTTTCAGGAGCATTTAATGTTATTGCGGGAGACCTTGTATCATCTTCTGGAGGAGCTGTATTCGCAGTAAAGTGAATCTTATCAGAACCTCCAGTATTTGAATTTAAATCAGTGCAATTAAAATAAACATTATGTCCTGATTCCGATAACCCCGAAGCAATTCCAGTAAAATAAGTTTCATTTATAGATATCATCCCAGTTGCTTGGGTAGTAATTGGATTAGTTGAAGTCTTTTTAATTCCTGTAGAACTTTTTTTGTTATTTTTAGAGGTTTTATCTTGTGTCTCATCTCCATCCTCCCCAGCCTCCCCAACCTCATCCAAAGTGTAAGAACAAGATGAGCAGGGCTCATCTGTTGTAATTGCAAATTCAAAAGATGTTGATTGATAAGTGGTGTTTTGTGGTTGGATTATGAAAATATTTGGAGCTTCAGAATCAGGAGCTTCAACAACATTAATATTAATTATATTTGAAACATTGTTGATGGTTTTATTTGAAGATTTGTTCACAATAGCGAAAAAAGCATATTCTCCCAAACCAGTGGCATTTACAACCCAGGTTAAAACCTGGGACTGATTCTCAGTCAATTGAATTATTCTGGGATTACCTCCCCAGGTGTAAAAAGGTTCAGCGCCAGTAACATTCGAGATTAATCCTCCTTTTGACTGAGCAGCATAAATGCTTACCTCCTCAGTATTGATTCCCCCCCTGTCATCCGTAACTGTCAATGTAACTGTTTTTTCTCCAGACTCGTCATATGAATAAACAGGTTCTTCCTCCTCTGAAGTTGTCCCGTCACCAAAATCCCATTGAACTGAGATTTCATCATCTTCATCATATGAATCATGTCTAAACTGAATATTTTGCCCGACAGAAAATTTACCCCCTTCATTAGGATAAGAAATAATTGCAAAAGGCAGATTATTCAGATTTCCTGAAACTTTCAAAGGAATTGATTCAGAAAATTCATCAGGAGTGAAATAATAATCCCCTTCTTCACTTGCCTGCCATTTCCCGGTAATTTTTTTGTTTTCAGTGCGAGTGTCAACAATTTCCATTTCAATATCAGATTTGCTTCCCAACAAATTTTTATTTTTCTTGAAAATTTTGAAATCAGGAAGAGATGACAAAGAAACTTCAGGCTCCCAAACTAACTTAACTTTGCTTCCTGCAGAAGTAGTGTTAATCTGCTCTCCAATCAAATTTGTCCAGTAAAGTTTTCCTTCAGGAGAAGGCAATAATGACAAAACTTCATATGAAAAACTAGCTAATGCATTTCCTTTATTTTCATAAAACTCAATTTCAATCAGGTGAGTTCCAGAATCCAAAACAACATCTGCAAAGTCAGTAGTAGCAGAATGATCATTCCATCTTTCTATAATCAACTCTTTATCAATCCAGACTTTTATTCCGTCATCGCTCCTTGTAATAAACCTGTATTCCCCAGCTTCAAAAAATTCCTGTCTTAACCATCTTACTGAAAACTCATCATTGTTTATTTCTTCTGCAGGAGAGCCTTTTTTCCAGTTAAAATCAATTAATTCATCATTTCTGGTTAATACAGAATCTCCCTCCAAATACTTGTTATTATAATACTCAGCCATAAAATTAGGATATAAATTTGTATCAATAATGCACTCTCCAGCTTTGCATATGAACTCATCATAACAGCCGCATATCTGGCAAAGAGGTTTTAATTCAGAATTCATACAAAAATAAGGCTTATTAACTGAACAAGTATTGTTCAATGTCCCATCATCACAAGCTCCTGGCTCATAAATTTCTATAATATCATAATTGAATTTAGCAACAGCTCTTCCTTTATTTTCATAATACTCAACAACAATGTCATGCAAACCTGAACTTAAATTCACTAATTCAGAATCAGTTTTAACTGAGTGATCATTCCATCTTTCTATAATCAACTCTTTATCAATCCAGACTTTTATTCCGTCATCTGACTGAGTTGTAAAATTATATGATCCTGATGCAAAATCTTGAGTCTTGCTCCATCTAACACTAAATTCATCTTCATTGATTTCAGAATTCGGAGAATTTCTGTCCCAGTTAAAATTAATTTCCTTATCATTTTGAACTAAAACTGGAGTTCCCTCCAAATACTTGTTATTATAATACTCAGCTAAATAATCCGGAAAATCAGTTTCATTTATAACGCATTCTCCAGAATCTAAACAAATTCTGTTTGAAGAACAATTACATAACTGGCAATTAAAACTTAAATTCCCTTCATAACAATATAATGGCTTATATTCAGAACAAGTTCCGGACAAAACCATGCCGCAAGCTCCCTCTTCATAAATTTCCAGAGGTTCATAAGATAATTTAGCAACGGCTTTTCCTTTATTTTCATAATATTCAACTTTAATTTCATGAACTCCGGAATCTAAATCAATTTCAGCTGTATCAGTTTTGACAGAATGATCATCCCAATTATTAATAATTAAATTATTATCTACCCAAACTCTAATGCCATCATCTGATTGAGTTGTAAACATATATTTTCCAGATGCAAAATTCTCATTTTTTACCCACCTAACTGAAAACTTATTTTTTTCTATTTCTGAAGCAGGATTACTATTACCCCAATTAAAATTAATTTCCTTATCAATTCTTTCTAAATCAGGAGTTCCAGACAAATCTTTATTATTATAATACTGTCCAAAAAAACCTGAAGAAGTTTCATCAAATAATTTACATTCTCCCTGCTGACATATCAAACCCTCTTCACACCCGCAAATCTCGCAATCTGAATTTTCCTCACAAGAACTTACTTCTAAATTCACATTATCAATATACAAAGTATTATGATTATTAACCAATTTCTTATCAATCTCATTACCCCCATAAGTTTCTAACCATAACTTAACTCCATTAAAAAATTCTGAATATGATTTTTCCTCAACAATAGCATTATAATACCCTCTCATTTCCATGACAAATCCTCTTTTCATATCAGTTTCTTCAGCTAAATATTCTAATTCAATTTCATCTCCTTTTTCCAAAACTAAATAGTTTCCATCATTTTTTCCTAATTCCTTAATTTCATTAATAGGTTTTAAATCATTAACCTCAATATAATTATCAGGAGTAAAATCCATATAAATCTCATTAATCTGATGATAACCTCCGTAAGATTTCAACCTAATTCTAACATAATCAGCCTCAGACAGATCAATTCCAATTAAAGATTCTCTCCACCTTTCTCTTCCATCTTCAATTTTTCCAATTTCCTTCCATTCATCATCAACAAATAATTCAACTTTCAGTTTTGTCTCATCATATTTTGATAAAAACATTTGTTTGAAAATTCCAAAACCTAAAAATTTCTCAAACAAGCCCCAGTTATTTCCCCCAATAGACTTAATATAATAATCCCATTTTTCGCCTAATAATTCTCCAGCTTTACTCCGAACAAAAAATTTTCCGAAATCAGATTTTTTATCAAATTCCAGTTCAATATAATCCTCCTCACCAATTTTATCAGATTCCCAGTAATCCTCATCAAAATTTTTCAATAAACCAGAACAATCTTCTCCATAATAACTGCAATCCGGATTTATTTTCTCGCCAATTGTATGAATCTCTCCATCAACATCAACCATAATCTCCTCTCCAGTATAATCAACAGATTTCAACCTGAAGCTGTCTATATATGAAACCTCATCTAACTCCTCACTAATTTTGATTCTGTATTTTCCATCAACTTCTTTCAAATTTCTTAAAACTCCGTAAGAATCAGATTCTAATAATGGGGAAGTGGCAAAAGGAAAAGCTTCATGATCAAAATGATATTCTCCATCATAAGAATACACAAAAGGGCATGAAAAACCAGTTCTTCTGGCTCCCATTACAAATAATAAATAATTTCCATCACTTCTTTTTTCAACTAAATTATCAAATATGTTCTTTTCAGCTGATTCTCTTTTAATTTTTTTATTTAAATTTTTAAAATTTACACTTACACTTCCCAAAGCAATCCATTCCTCATTAACATAATCATAAACATATAAATTTCCAGAAGAAGTGTTTGAATATCCTGTAAAAAACATTTCAGCTTCTTCCATATTTTCAGGAGATTCGTCAATTTTAAATTCGTGAAAACTTAATTCATATGTTCCCTTATTTCCAGAAAAAACAGCAAAATTATCATCTAATTCAGATAATTTATTATAATCGCTTGTAGAATATTCCCTCCATTCCCCGCAATCATCAAAATTATTAGAATTGCAATTAGGAGGCAGAGAATTTGACTCAACAAACCAAGCCCTGTCATTAATGCCATCAGCTTTATATGTTGAAGCTGAAATAAAGCTGGATAACACAATTAAAATTATGAAAACCTGCAATATTATCCTCTTTTTTAGCCTCATTTTATTATATGTTTAATGGAATTTATAAAATTATTATAAACTCTGTCTATTATGTTTAAATTTCTATATTTATTAATTTTATCTATTTCCTCATTTTTCTCAGGATCTAATCCTACTTCTATCTTACCACAATACCCTTTAACACATGTTACATTTACTGAAACATTAAACAATTCATTTTTAGTTACATCTGTGTCCTGTCCAGGAATAATTATCTCCACATTTAATACAGCTTGCGCTAATTCCTGCAAGACACAAAATCCTCCATCACAATAATAATTTTCTCCGCATATGCCGCAAGAACCGCCACACCCATCTCCCCCGCACTCTTTTCCAGAACAATCCGGAACACATCCTGATGAAGATATTGAAAATGCACGGGTTTCTGAACTAGATTCATAACCATATTCGTCTCTGCATTCAATTTTCCAGGTATAACTTCCATCTGAAGAAAAGCTTTTTGTAAACTGCTGATTTACATCCTTTGTTATTGAATTGTCTGTCTGGTCTGTGTTTCCGTCAATAATCAACCTGCAAAAATCTATATTAGAATCATCCCTAACTTGATACACAAAATTAATATCCCCCTGAGTTCTTGAATAACCATCAATAGGGCTTTGTAAAGTAATCACCGGAGGCAAAAAATCTGAAAAAACTATTGTGACATTAAATCTGTTTGTATAATTTGAAATATTCATCTGAGAAGTTTTGTTTGCATAAGCAAAAAATTCATACACTCTATAATCTCCTGTAGCATTTACATGCCATCTTATTAACTCAGATTCATCCTGACTTAATGCTAAATTATACGGATTTGTTAGATTTGTGTAAAAGGGTATATCCCCAATGACATTAGAAACCAATCCTTTTGTATAAACCTTAATCTGAGAATAATACAAATCACTCTGCCCTCCATTTAATTCTAAGCAGTTATCTCCTCTAACTAATAAATACAAATCTCCTGAATTATTAACGAAATTCTGGGCATCACTAATATTGGCAGTTAAATCAAATTCAAGATAAGTTATGTCTATAGTATCTAATAAATTCCAAGAATTTGAAGTATGATTCCAAGCATATAAATAAGATTTATCCCCCCCACTTCCAGAATAAATTGCCCTTGTAAAAATCTCTATTTTATTTATCTCATTTACAGGACTTTCTATATTATACAAAAGTTTATGCCCTGCAAACATTCCATCATAACAACCTACCCAAACATAAGTATCATTATCATTTGAAATAACATCTTTTTTAGCATCTGAATACTCGGTTTCAGAATCCATTGTTAAATTCATTACACTACTGTTTCCATACCAAGAATTTCCAGTCATATTTGGCAGATAAACCTGCATTAGAGGGTCTAATGAAACATTTACATAATCACAATTTGTGTTCCTGCATGTAATATTAACAGAAATATTAAACATTTCGTATTTAGAAACATTAATATTGCTAGTAGGATATAGTAAATCCAAATCAATTCTGACATCTTCAGGAGAACTTAAAGTTATGTTCATATGCAAATTAGCTACAGTAGGGTCTAAATACAAATTATCAGAAAAATTTCCTGAAACCTCAACATAATTAGGATATAATTCTAAATCATAATCAGATAAATCTGAAAAATCAATATAAATTTCCTCAAATATTAGTCCCTGTTCAAAAACAAGAGATTTCTGATTAGACTCAACTTCAAATCCCACTTTGTCAGCATTCAACTTTGAGAAATTAAATATGCCGAATGCAAATTTATAATTTATTTTCCTGTTATAAACATGGTTATGGGGAGTGACATCTTCACTTATTTCATCTAAATAATGTTTTTCTTTATCAGAATAATAATATGGTTTTAATTTGATTTTCAAATCTTCATAATCTATGTGAAAAACACTATCATAAGTGGAATACATATCAACTTCTGAAGTAAATACTCCTGAATCAATTTTCTCCTCAATTATGATTTCTTCCCCAATATCTGAAACCCAGCTGACTTCATCCACCAAACCATCATTATTGTTGTCTATGAAACCAGAAACAACCCCTCCGGTAATGCTTATTTTGCCTGAATCAGTTTCCTGAACAAAAGTCCTTCCAACAACATCTTTATAAGCTATGTTTGAACCAATTTTAATTTTTTTCTTATTATTACTTATTCTTTGTTCAACTGATTCAGGAGCAGGGGTTGCATATTCAATTTCATAATTGGTTGCATCATCTCTAATCCTTACTTCCAAAGTTTCAACTTCCCCCCCTACTTTGCTTATCTGGAATGAAGTATCTCTTGTAAAAAACCTAAACAAAGATGAATAAATTTCTGAAAAAACTCCCTTATCTTTTTTAATTTCAGCCACAACGTTTCCTGTTATAATATTTCCAGTTACTTTAACTTTTTCAGATTCAACTTGTTTTGCTTCATCTTCCAAAATCTTTTTAACAGAAATTTCTTCTGATTCTTTTGGCAGCTCAATCACCACTTCATCCTGCTCCTCCAGAATGATTTTTTTATTCCATTTCACCTGCTTTCCAACAACTGCTTTTTTCTGAGATGTTTTCACATCCAAACCGTTTTCAGAAACAATTATATTAAACAGACTTTCAATGCTTTGATTATCCTTTTTAGCTGTTATCTTGCTCGTAGTGGTTCCAATCCAGTCTTTCTCCGGAACTATTGTTAAAATGCTGTTTCTAATATTGAAATTAACATTTTGAGGCTCGAAAACTGTATAAGAATCAACATTTTCAAAATAATCATTTAAATCTAAAGTATACTGGTAATTTCTTCTTATAACAACATCTTCAATCTGATTAATTATCTTAATCGTGCTATTTGCATTAACATGCTGTTCAACAACTCTTCCAGTTAAAAAATTTGCACTTAAAAATACAAAAAATAAAACCAAAGAAGCAGCTGAGATTATTAAAAAAATATTTGAATAATTTTTATTTTTTATTTTTCTGTTTTCATCTCCACTCCCAACATATTTCGTCACAACTTTACCATTTTTTCTGTAGCTTTCATAATAATATGGACCGTAAATTTTCCCATTTCTTTTTATATATTTCTTATATACCATTAGATATTTTCCTTAAAAATTTTTTAATGAAACTCACCGGATCTAGTCCTACTTCTATCTTACCACAATCTCCTTTTAGGCATGTAACATTTACTAAAACATTAAACAATTCATATATTGAAACATTAGTGTTTTGATTAGGAATTATTATTTCAACATTTAATTCAGGCTGGACTGGATCTCCTAATATGCATTTACCATTACTACAGCTATAACCTTCAGAACATGCCCCGCAATTCTCTATTTCATTACAAATAGTCCAGTTACCGCATTCATAACCAAATGTATTGCATGTATCTGTGCATCCCCCTCCATCTTTATTGTGAACTAAAACATTTTCAGCAAAAAACACATTATACTTATCAACTGTTTTCAGATTATATGTTTTTACAACAACATCATAATAATCAATTGTTTCAATTTCAATCCAATTACCATCAGATGTGAATAATTTATCTCCTATTTCCAATTCATAAACTTTAACACCTTCTAATTCTGAACCAATTAAATCTTTCTCAGCTTTGTCTGTGTCAATAGCAGCCCACCCTTTCTTGCCATTTTTCTCTACATAAAAAGGATGCTCATCTGTTACATTTAAAAAATCATTAATTTCATATAACCCTCTTCTTACTGGAGATTCCAATTCTAACACCTTAGCTATTTTCTTCTCATTAGTTTCAAAATCATAACTTAAAACTTCATCTCCAATTTCAACATCTTCTATATTTTTCTCTCCATCTTTCATTAATATTTTTGTTCCGGCAGGGAAACATGAATCTCCTGATGATTCTATTGTTAAACTTCTTGTTTCTGAACTATTCTGATTTCCATTAACATCAGTACAATTAATATGCCAGCTATATGTTCCAATAGCTAAAGTTTTTGTAAAATTCTGAGGAGCGTCTTTAGTAATAGAAGTGCTATTGTCTACTTCATTATTATTAATTATCAGACCACATCTTTCAATACTGCTATCATCTGAAACATTATAGCTAAAAGTTATAGTGGTCGAAGTAGTTGAATATCCATTTAAAGGTGAAATTAGATTTATAAGGGGTTTAGTTATATCAATAATTGCTGCAGATTGTATTTTCACATTCCATAAACTTGTTGTGTTAGAAATTGCCATGTTGCTTGTTTTGTTTGCAAATGCAAAAAAAGCCCAGGTTGAATTTATATCTCCAGTAGCATTTACCCAGAAAGTTATTATTTCAGATTCGTCTTTGTTTAATGAAAGATTTCTCGGGTTAGATTCATTTGTATAAAACTGAACTCCTCCTATAGTAATATTTACTAGTTTATATCCAGATGTAAAATTATGAACTAAACTAACATTAATTTCATTGCAATTGACACTTCTGCAAGTTACATTTGCTGTAGCTTTAAAAAATTCATATTGAGTTACATTTACCTGACTAATCATTGATGAATTAGGATATAATAACTCTAAATCTATTTGTGGATTATTATTTGCTCCTGCTGCTTCTCCAATATGAATTAATCTTAAT
>CAZQGH010000035.1:0-5535 GCA_964592915.1 Candidatus Woesearchaeota archaeon
TAATTATATACAAGATAAGATTATCTATCACCCGTAGACTTTACAGAACCTTATTTCAAAAATTATAAACTTTTTGTAGATTTTGTAGAAACGCTTCCCAGATACGCCCCAACCGCGGACAGTATAGTTCAGGCACCTTTCAGGGTGTTCGTTTCCTCTTTCATACCTTTTAATTTAATTATTATCATCACTTGTGTTGCGATGGTTTTGATTTATAAATTTTGTTGAGGTTTAGTATATAGGCTAGAACAATTTAAAAACTTCTTTTTTGCCTAATTTTCTAAATCTGTCACACTCTTGTTTTAGATGGTAAGAAAATATTATTTCAAATCCGATATTTTCAACTCTTTTTCCTATTTCCTAAACAGCATTAACTGCAGGAACAAAATCCCCGTCACTTGTCACTAAAATTGCAGTATCATAAGCATTATTATAAGCTAATTTAACCATATCCACAGCGAGATGAATATCATCTTCTTTGACTTGATAAATTGTTTTTCCATCCACTTTAATCTTTTGCATTCTGCATAAAATAACTTTGAAGTCAGGAATTTTCTTTAGCCTTTCAAAAAACTTTTGTTGAGCAATATATGATTTCTTATTCTTTTTTCTATCAAGAGGGCAATTATAATAATATGCTCTTATTAATTTTCTTTTATTAACAAGCTTATCAATAAATTTTTTAAAATTAAATTTTCCTGGTTTTTTCTTTGGAAGCATTTTATTAACTAAATGATAGAGATTGCTTCCATCAATAAAAATAGCCACTCTTTCTTTATTCTTCATTTTAGAATATAAGCCCAGGGTTACTAAAAAGCAATCCTGGGGGGTATATAATTATCATAGTACTATATAACTATTTAAAACTTTTTATCTCTCTCCTGCCACTTCAGCTAGTTTTCTTGTTTTGAGGCTATAAGTTTCTTGTAGGTTTTTAATTATTCTGCCTGCTTCCACATTAATTCAAAATTAAATCTTTCTTTTTCTGCAATTTCCTTATTTTTGATTAATACTCCTATTAGCTGTCCTTTTTCAGCTATATATGCAGTATAATTTTTAGAAATTAAGGTGTAAGTGTTTAAATTTGATAACTCCTTTAAAAGTTTAATTTCAGTTAAAGATTCATATTCGGGTGTTTTAGAATATTCTAAAAATTTCTTATCAACATTATCTATAATGGCTTTTATTTTTATTTTATTTTTAATTCTGGATTTTCTCCAGTGCAATGACTGATATTTGACTAGTTTTTCAGCTTTAGTAAAATTACCATAAGCTAAAACCAATTTTTCTGCTTTAGCATCTTTGATTATTAAATTTAATAATGCGGTTAATCCTTTTTTACCTTCATATAAACTTACTTCTGGCTTTTCCTTAATTATTTTTTGTTTTCCCTTTAATTTTGGAATAATTGTTCTAACTTTATTTTTTCTTTCTTCAATTAACGAAATTATTTGTTCTGGCTTAATTGGTTTAAAATATTGAACTTTATTTTTAATATATACAGAACAAAATCCCTTTTCTTCTAATGATTTTAATACTGTGTAGGTTGTAACTCTATTTAAATTTGCTATTTCACTAACTCTGGAAGCGGTTTCTTCTCCTAATTGTAACAATGATAAGTAAACAGAAACCTCTTTATTAGATAATCCTAAATCTTGTAAAATCAAATTTATTTCTTCATCAACCATAATACTAGTTTAATTTTAATAATTATAAACCTTTCTATTGTAGTTAATTTTTTACTACATAGATATAAATAGCTACTTGTTACTATTCTAATTAAGTAAAATTGAATAAAATTAAGATGGAAGAACAGAATTTAGAAAGAAGACAAGAAAGAAAAAAATCTGATATAGAGATAGCTTTAGAGGAATTTCCTAGTTTGCAGGATATGGAAGGGGATATGAAAATTGCTCCCAATATTCCTGATGCTTATTTAATGATAAGAAATGTTGAGAGAGCTTATGAACAATTACAAAAGGCTGGAGAAGATGTTTCAAAACAATTAAGAGAACGAAGATATCAGATTTTAGAATATGTAGTAGGAGCTATTGATTGTGCTTTAAATGAAGTAAAAGGAACAATTTATGCAAGAAATAATCCTGAATTGAGAAGCTCTCCAGAATTTGAGGCAATTGAGATAGGAACATTAAGACAAGCTATTGCTTTGCTTGAAGAATACACTCAAAAAATCGATCCTAATACAGAACTTGATCAAAATGATGTTTATTTTAGTTTTTGATTTAATTAAATTTTTATACTAACTTTTCTTTATTTTGGAAAGAGGAAGGGAGAGAATGAAAATGAAAATAAAAAAAGCAAAACTAGAAGATTTAAACCAGATAATAGAATTATGGGAAAAATATGAAGAGTTTGAAGAGAAATTTGTAGATTTGAAAAAACAGGATTATGTAAGAAAAAGAAAAGAAGCTGAAAAGAATATGAAAGAGAATTTTAAAAGATGTATTAAAGGAAATAAAGCGGAGATATTTGTAGCTGAAGATAATAATGAGATTATTGGATTTATTTTAATTTCAAAATCAAAAGGAGACGATATTCATGATTTTGATTTTTATGGGGAGATGAACTATGCATATATTAAACCAGAATTCAGGGGTAAGGGAATAGCATCCAATTTTTTCAAAAAAACCAAAAAGTGGTTTAAGAAAAATAATTTAAAATATGTAAAATTAGATGTAAATATTAAGAATATGAAAGCAAGAAGAATATATGAAAAATGGGGTTTTGAAGATTATGAAATTGGAATGTGGAAGAAGTTAAAATGAAAACAGCAGATCTGCACGCTCGCACTTATTATTCAGATGGTGAATTTTCTCCTAAAGAACTAGTAAGAAAAAAGGAATAAAGTATTTAGCTATAACAGATCATAATTCTGTAAATGGAAATGAAGAAGCTATTAAAGAAGGTAAAAAACAAGAAATTGATATTGTTTCGGGAGTAGAGATTGTAGCTAAAGATTTTGAAGTTTTAGGATATTTAATTTTCTCTACTAAATCAGCGCTCCGCCCGGAAACTTAAATGTCCTGACCTCACCTAGACTAAATAATCTCGCAAATCAAAGATTTGCTCGTTTGTTTATCCTAAATCTAAACCCACTTTAATAGCCATATCAACTTTTTTCATTAACTGTTCATCTAAAGAACTTATTTTCCTAATCAATCTTCTCTTATCAATAGTTCTTAGTTGATTTAATAAAACAGTAGAATCTTTATCAAGTTTTGAATCTTTTTTATCTAGAGAAACATTAGTAGGATATTCTTTTTCATAAATTTTTGAGGTTATCGCAGCTATTATGGTTACAGGCGAATGTTTATTGTAAATATTATTTTGTATAATTAAAACAGGTCTTGTTCCCCCCTGCTCACTTCCTTTTATTGGCTCTAAATTTGCTAGAAATATATCTCCTCTTTTTATTATTTTTCCCATTTTTACCATTCCCAATTTTCTAAATCTTCAATTACTTCAAATTCTTTTGTTATTTTAAGATTTTCCTCAGCCATTTCTTTACATCCTTCCACCATCAATTTTTCTTGCTGTCTTTTTTGTTTTTCTAATTGGACCATCATTTTAACTATTGCCTCTTCATATGTTTCTTTTTTAGATTTTAATCTATCTAAAGCCCTTTTTACATTTTCATTAAGTTGAATTGTGGTTACCATTTTAATACTATAGATAAACTATAGTTTATAAATGTTTTCATTTAACTTTTTGTAGATTTTGTAGAAATGCTTCCCAGATACGTCCCAAACAGAAGCTCAATAATTGTCAAGTTATGATTAATAAGAAATACTCTAGTCAATTATTTCTGCTCAATAATTGTCAAGTTATGATTAATAAGAAATACTCTAGTCAATTATTTCGCCAAAGCCTATTAATCTCCAATGCGAATTAATATTTCTGGCTATTCCTACTGACTCCCCTTTTAATGGTACAACAGGAATCCTCAGTTTAATCTCAGCCTCGTTGTTCTTGGCTATCTTTACAGTTCCTACTGTAGTGCTGGTATTGACACTTAACATCAGGTTTTCCATAGATTTAATATCCTCAACATTTTTATGTCCTTGCATTCCAACCACTTCATCAAATAATTTATATTTCATTTTAATACTATTCTGTGGTTCAGGAATGTTTTTTCCGGCAATGCATCCTGATAAAGAGTCGGCTTTTGTTAAATTAGGATCCAGTTCAGTTTGTATTGCAACAGAACCTCCCGGAGTAGCCTTTTTAATATCATAATTTCCTTTTCTTAAACCCATAACTTTTGTCTTAACAGCTTCATAAACAATCTGATTTTCTTTTTTATAATTTCTTCCCGGCTTAATTTCAATCTCCTCTCCAACTTTTATCTCCCCTTGTTTTAAAGTTCCTCCCAGCACTCCTCCCTGCATCTTTTTTACTTCAGTTCCCGGCTTGTTGATATCAAAACTTCTTGCAACTAAAAAAATAGGTTCTTCATCTTTTGATTTTTCTTCAACCTCAATCTCAGCTAATTTTTCAAAAACTTTGTCAATATTAATTTCCTGTTGAGCAGAAACAGGTATTATCTCAGATTTTTCAGCTGCACTTCCCTTTAAAAATTTCTTAATTTCATCATGATTTTTCTTAGCTTCTTCCTTGCTAACTAAATCAATTTTATTCTGAATTACAATAATTTTACTGATATTTTTAGCTTGCAAAGCTGTCAAATGCTCTCTTGTCTGAGGCTGTATTCCCTCGCTTGCAGCAATAACTAAAATAGCAGCATCAATAATTGCAGCTCCAGACAGCATAATAGCCATCAACATCTCATGTCCGGGAGCATCAACAAAAGTCACATATTTGACTGGTTTTCCTTCTTTTCTTCCATATTCTCCATTTTTCTCATAAATCAAAGTGTCTGCATACCCTAATTTTATTGTGATTCCTCTTTTCAATTCCTCAGAATGAGTATCAGTCCACTTTCCAGTTAATTTCTGCAATAAAGTCGTCTTGCCATGATCAATATGTCCAAATACGCCTACATTTAAACTAGGTAACTTTTCAATATCTATTTCTTCCTTAGCCATAAATCTTAGAATAAGAATTAATTTTTAAATCTATTCATTTATTACTCTTTTTACACTATTATATCTAGGTCCTTGCAAATTATAAAAAATTAAATTTCTTTTATTGATTGTCATATTTTGTGTTTCAGCATGTCTTCTTAATTCATTTACTGAAAAAGGTCTTGATTCTATTAAATCTTGTCCAAGCATTCCTGCTAAACTATAATGTGGGACGAACTCTTCATTATCACAAGGTCTTTTTCCCCTGTAAACTAATCTTCCTCTAAATGATTGTCCTTGATGAGAAATCATAATTTCATTATCTAATAATATTCTTAATTCATTCTCAGAAACAATCTCTAAATTCATTTCTCTTTTTGTTCTTCTTTTTGTTCTTTATCTTTAGTATTTTCCTTCCCAGTATCTTTTTGTTCTTCTTTTTGTTCTTCTTTTTGTTCTTCTTTTTGTTCTTCTTTTTGTTCTTCTTTTT
>CAZQGH010000035.1:5635-10118 GCA_964592915.1 Candidatus Woesearchaeota archaeon
GTTCTTCCTGTTTTTCCTGTTTCTGCTCTTGACTATCCTCTTTGTTTTCAGTTGATTCTCCTTTTTCCTCTCCTTCTTTCCCTTTAACCTGGTCAGGAAAAATTTCTTCTATTTTTTTATCTCCTTGTTTAACAACTCTGGTATTAATCTGAATTATATCCCTGCTAATCATCTTCCCTCTTACTGTCTTTTTTAATTTCAAGCCCTTGATTTTTATTTTCTTTCTTTCCCATTTTCTTTTCCAGCCTTTCATTCCTTTGCCTTTTTTTAACAAAACCTTCCTTAATCCTGGTCCCTCTTCTTCTTCAAAAGCTGGAAAACCTGCTTTATCCGAAGCTCCTGTAATTTTCAGTTCATAACCCTTTAATTCAGGCATAATCTCCTCTCCTTTAATCCTATCTCCGATTACTTTACCTTCTAAAAATTCAGCTTCAGTTTCTACTTTATATGTTTTCCCATCGCTGGTTCCAATATTAATTTTAAATGCCATATTTATTATTTGAAATTAGGGTTTTTAAATCTTTATTTTGTTGAAAATAAAGATATATATTATATTCTATGTTATTAAGCATACAAATATTTATTTAATTAGAATATTAAAAAAATTCATGGCAAAAGTAGATAGATTGAGTCCTAGCAAAATTACAACTTACAAAGGATGTCCATTAGCTTACTATTTAAAATATGAAGAGCATGTTCATGTTCCTGAAAACATAAGACTTGCTTTTGGAAAAGAAGTTCATTATTTATTAGACCAGTTTTATAAAAAAGATTTTAAATCTCCTGACTCTTTTGCAAAATTTTTCTCATGGAGATGGTTTTCTCATCTAGAAGGAAATTTCTTAAGAGGAAAACAAAAAAGAGAAATGGAACCTAGAGAATTTTTTTATGGCATAGACAAAGAAACAGGGGAGAAAAAATCACTTATAATCGGAAGTCATGTTGACATAGGCCCATTCAACCCTGATAACGAAGAAGACAGTAAAACAGTTGCAGGGATAATATTTGGATACTGGAGAATAGGGCAGAATATAATGAAAATGTTTTACCAGAGACATAAAAACAAGCCCAAACCTTTGGAAACTGAAAAAAGGTTTGGATTTAAAAAAGATGAAGTAATTGAATTAGGAGGTCATGAATTATTAGGTGTTTTTGACAGAATTGACTGTGTTGACGGAGAATGGTATATTACAGATTATAAAACAAACAAGCACAATCCAAAAGATGACGCATTCACTTTCCACAGAAATGTTCAATTCACTCTTTACAGCTATGTTTTTCGGCAGTTATTTGGAGAACTTGAACAATCAATTCTATTCTACCATTTAAGATCAGGAGAAATTCTGAAAACCCATCGTTCGCAACAAGATTTTGATTATTTAAGAACAGTATTGGATGATGTTACAGAGGGAATAGAAAATGAAAAATTTCTCCCATTTTATGGATTTCACTGCAATTTTTGCGATTACAAATCTGCCTGTGAACAAGAATCTGAATATTACGGAGGTCCAGGCATTGTGACTCCAGAAGGGAAAATTATCGGAGCAGAAGAATTCAAACAATGGTATTCAGTAGATTCTGAAATCCCTCCTGAAATAGAAGACATGGTTTTAGAAACTACCTAAACCCCCCACCCTATATCTTCTTTTCTTTTAATCTCAGCTATTTGACTTAATACTGCTTTTTCTTCAGAATTTAATAAATCCTTGTTTTCCTTAAATGTTTTAAATTGTTTACTGGTTAAGTTAGAATATAATATTTTTTCTTCTTTTAATTGCCTTTCAAAATTCACCCCTGTAATGGAGATTGCTACTTCCTGCCCTTGTGCAGCTTCATCTACAGATTTATTTTCAGACTGAATATTTTTTATTCTTCCAACAACCTCTCCTGATTTTTTTACCAATTCAATGTTTTTATTTATCTTCCCTCCTAAAATTTTGACTCCAAATATGGCAGGATTTGAATTGTGAAAAACATACTCATGCAGGATTTCTAATTTGCATACAACAGCCAATTCTGATAATCTCCTTTTTTGAATTTCTTTCCTCTTATTTTCCTGCCACTCTAATAAATCTTCAATTAACTTGTAAATTACATCATCATTCAAAATCTTAACATTTCCTTTTATTTGCTCAGCTTCTTCATCAATCCCAACATTAAATCCTACAATTACTGCATTTTCTTCATCTACTTCCAGATTAGTTTTTCCGGCTATAATATCCGATTTGCTTATATTCCCAATTCCTGCTTTAACAATCTTAATATTTTTTTCTTTTAACAGGGTTATTAAAGCTTCTAAACTTCCTAAAGAATCCGCCTTAACTACAATTCCCTTTTCATCTGTCTGAATTGATTTTTCAATTTCTTTTTTAAACTTCTTTTCTATTTCAGCAAGATTGTCCTCCAAAATTTCAAAAGGCATTCCGGGTAAAATTTCTTTTTTTGTAACTAACTGCAATCTTAACCCTGTGGCAGCTCTGGCTTTACTGACATTCTTAAAAGTATGACTTAAAGGTTTTATTTCCTCTAAAACTCTTATTTTAGCAATAACTGCCTCATCAAAAGAAGCAACTGCAATTTCATTTCCCTGTTCTAATTCTCCATCATATAATATTGCCTCAACATAATTTTGGTTTTTCTCTTTTTTAACTTCTAATACAACTCCTTTAGCTTTCTCTCCTAAATTTAATTTACCTTTTAAAAATCTCTGAGACACACCACATAAAACCATTAACAATTCTGGCAACCCTTCTCCAGTCTCAGCTGAAACAGGAACTAATGCCACTTTTTTAGTAAAATCTTTAACATCATAATATAGCTCAGACTCAAATTTATATGAAGATAAAGCAGCCATAAACTTATACAATTTTTCTTTAAAATCTCTTTTAGCATGTTCTGCCTGTTTTTCTATGCTCTGTCTTAAATCCTCATCCTGCTTTCTCCAACCAGAAATAACATCAATTTTATTTAATGCTACAATAAAGGGAATTTTATTATTTTTTAAAATCTGCAGCACCTCAGCTGTCTGAGGTTTTATTCCTTCATTAATATCAACAACTAATATTGCTAAATCTGCTAAACTTCCTCCTCTTTTTCGTAAATTAGTGAATGCAGCATGTCCCGGAGTATCAATAAATAAAAATCCCGGAATTTCCAAAACATAATTATATTTATCTAATAAATAACATCCTTTTTTGATGTTTTCAGCAGGAAACAGAGTAAAACTGATTTTTTGAGTTATCCCTCCTGCCTCTCCCTCAGCTACAGCAGTCTCTCTAAGTTTATCTAATATGGATGTCTTGCCATGATCTACATGCCCTGCAACTGTAACTATTGGTTGTCTTATCATTTTTTTGCTATTTGTTTAATTTAACTGCTTTATTCCTCCCCAGTCTTATTTAAAATACTTAAGAATAAGTTATAAATCTTATTATTTCAAAATAATTAACAAATCAAAAATTGCTCTCTTGATTTAATATCAGCATTATAGATTTATAATTTTCTTTTGCACTTTTTTTATGTTCAGGAATTAATTTATTCCAGCTGTTTTTATATTTTTTAATTAATCCCTTTTTTAAATTTTTTAAATTTTCTTTTTTAAGAACTAATGAATAATAAACAAAATCTAAAAAATCATCAAAATGAGTTAAAGCATCTGCACTTGCAAGAATTTCAGCTTCTTTTGTTTCTGGTTTATGTTTTTTATCAGAAGAATGAGTTAATATGCAATGCTTAACTTTATCAATTATATCCTGTTCATAATCTAATTCTTCTAAAATTAATTGAGCTTCTTCTGCACCTTTAACATGATGTTTTTTTGATTCAGTTTCATCTCTTATTTTTATAATATCATGCATCCATGCTGCAATTTCAACTATCTCAGTATCTGCGCCTAATTTTTCAGCTGTTTTTGTTGAATATTCCACAACTTTTCTTATATGCCACTTCCACCAAGGCTCAAACTCAGACATTTTTGAACGTTCACATAAATCAAGCATCATCTGTTTAATCTTACTAATCATAATTAAGAATATACTAATTCATTTAAATAACTTATCCTAATCCAAATTTAAAATAAATAAAAAGAAAAATTATTTAGTCAATTCTTTAACTTCTTTTTTACCTTCTTCCATTTCTTCAACCTGCTCTTTATCTCTTTCCAATAACAAAGTCTGAAACTCACCAACATGCTCTTTTTCTTCTTTTGCTACTTCCAACAAAACTTTCTTAACATTTTCATCTTTTGCCATAGCTGCTAACTGCTCATACAAATTAATAGCATCATACTCAGCTATAATCCCAGCTCTTAGTATCTCTTTATCAATCATTTCTTTATCAACTTTTTCCAAATTTTTTGGTATATCTGATAACATTTTTTAACCTCCTTATATTAATAATCTGGATTACCTTATAAATATTAGGAATATTGGTTCTGTATAATTAAAAGGTGATAGCTTTTAACTAGATTGTGATTCCCTCTATA
>CAZQGH010000036.1:0-9839 GCA_964592915.1 Candidatus Woesearchaeota archaeon
TCAGTCATTTTATAACTAATTTTCGGTTAATTTTCTAGAACTCCGGACAGCGCCTAAATTTTCTCTTCATTTACCAGTTCAGCAAATTTTTCAAAACTTCTGTCATAAGTTTTTTCTTCTTCGTCTGGAAAAACGCATGCGGGCAACTGCCTCATTTTTAAGTGATATGCTATGCACTCGCAGCACATCCCTTTTCTTGAACATCCTTCCCAAGAACAATTACATTTCTCTATATTTTGATTTTGCTTGCATTCCATTGTCTATAATATTAAAAATCAAGAATTAAATACCTTTGGGTTAGAAATCATTTGATTTAAATTAATCTATAAAATAAATAAAAATATCCCACTAAGAATTTTATTAGATAAAATTCTAAATCTATATTCAATCTTAATGGCCCTTAATGGCTACCTATATCTAACACTATCTAATATTCGTGGTCTTTCTCATAGTGCTCATCTGCAGGATGCCCTGGTTGAGATTCATCTAAAGCTCGCTGGGCAATTGATCTGGTATCAGGATCTGAGCTTCTTGCTAAATCCTGAAGTTTACCCCTAGTTTCTGGTCTCATATCTGGCCCTGCATGAGTTGCTAAAACCTGTGCTGCATTTCTATAATATTCCACGGTTCCGTAATCAGCCATTCCAACTCGTTCCTTGGCAGTTTCATGCCTTTTTCTCCAATCTGATGTCATATTATTGTTAAGTTAACAGATTATTTAATTTTAACTGTTTAATACTCCATACCAACTCTTAGTTCTGTTAATGCATTCAAATACTTAGTAATAATTCTCATATGGTAGAAAATTTCCAATTCCTCATCAGTTAATTGTGATTTCTTACCCTTTTTCTTATACAAACGAGGCAAATAGGAATGAATCTCCATATCTGTCTGCGACAAATTCAACAGCTTTTTCTTGTCAAAATTATAATACAAATCATAATAACTATTAAACTGTTTTAATACCCTCTCAGCTAACTCAAGTAAGTTATCTAATTTTTTTCCTTCCATATCCTTAATTAGATGATGGGCAATATGCTTTATTTCATCACCCAACATCTCTAAGATATATAATGCAGTTGAAATAAGAGAAGTTTGCTTAGAATCTTTAAATCCTGTTTTATGCAATACCCTAACACAATAATCATGAAACTTATCCACATTAATATCAATATCATGAGTGTGGTATAAAATCTTAGTATTATTCTTTTTAATAGCTTCAACCATCTCCTCCCCCATTTGCTGAATTAATAAAAATACTCTTCTTAAAGAAGTTTCAAATTCTTTAGGAGTTATTTCACCCATATCTTTAATTAAACAATATTCCTGATGATGTTCTACTATTTCCAAACCGACAAACCTGTTTGTTATCAATTGAACAGTTTCAAATGCTGTTAATTTAGCGGTATCATATTTCATGTCAATAGCATGTCTTGTAAAAAACTTATATGGACTATCATATTTGGAAGTTGGATTAAATTTAACTAAAATTTCATCATAACCCTGCCTATAAACCGACATAAAATATTTCCATATTGTTGGAATGCTAAAACCTGAAATATCAATCTCAGCTTTTAATTTCTCTCCTTTTTTTTCTGTGCTTAAATATAGTCCATTATCTCTTTCTTGTAGATTAATTTCATCTCCTGCCTTTAAATTAAATTCTCTTGCCCATTTTGATGGCAAAGTCATAGTTAAAGTATTATGCCCTTGTTTAATGATTTTACGTTTCATTGTTTTTCCCTGAAACTAAAAGCCTAAAAATCTCAATTTTTTTGATTTTACGTTTCATGATATTTTATAAGATATCCTATATATTATACAATATCTATAATTTCAATATATTTAAATGTTTTCTCACTATTTTCACTATTGAAAATAGTGTTTTATATATTACACAAGAAAAATATTGGCAATAACTATATTCTATCTGAAATTAATCTTATCATGTTAACTCAAACAAAACCAAAAACATACTTAGCACATTTGAGAGATAAACACCTATCTAAATCTGAATTAAAAAATATTTTGATCATAGCAGCATTTTCAAGTGATGGCTCAGTTACCTTCAGAGGTTTGGAATATAATATCGAATCAGAATATGATGAATCCCCTCACAGAGAAGGAGAAGGAAGAGAAATGCAGTGGCAAATAAGATTAAAGCAAGAAGAAGAAATTGTTTTAGAGAGTATTCACTTCCATCGATACGGAACTTATTCTGATGATTCAACTGATTGTGTTGTAGCTGATGAAAAAGATGTTTATCTTTATAAAAATGATCTTCTGGCAAAATTTATTTTTACTCAATTACTAAATTCAGGAGGAAAAAATGAATAAACTAGATTTAATTGAAATCTTACAAAATGGAGTTAATTATGGAGGGAATTATGCAACAGACACACACAAATTGGGATTTGAAAATGGAAATGCAGTATGTTCAAGATTCTGGGATTATGACGACTACGACATGAATGATGATTATGGAAATTCAAAAGCTGTAATTCCCAGACAAGAAGTTGAAGAATTTTTAGATGCAGTTTTAGAAGCGGGAACAGCAACAAGGATATTTGATTCTGTAAACAGTTACCATTCGCAAGCAAGATATTCAGAAGGAAATAGTGAAAGATTTGATGAAGAATCTTATGAGGGAAAAACTGAGTTAAGCATAACTCTAGAGCAAGATAAAGTGATATATAGATTCAAGCCAACTCCACCAGAAAATTTTGCAAAAAATCCTGTAAGATTGGATAATAGAGATTATCTAACTGTATAAAACTAAAAAATAAAATGGAACTTGAAGAATTTTTAGAACTTAAAATCAACAAGAATCCTGAATTAGAAAATGTTCAGGCACTGATGAAAAGAACATCAACTAAAAGAAAGACAGATGAAGAATGTGAACAATGTGAAGAAAAACAAATTTATTGTGGGTTTGATGATTTGGGAAGCCCAGACCATGATTATCACTGGTGGCACATTTGTCTGAATTGTTTTGATGTTAAATATGTAAATGGAAGAGCTTGCTATGGTTATGAAAAAGAAGGAGATGAAGACTGCACTTTTTGTGGCTACAGATGGTATCCATGGCCAGAGATAAAAAAAGAAAAATGATAACAACACAATTTAGAAGAAATTCAGGAATGGGAATTATTAGAATATTCGAAACAGGCCAGTTTGGAGCATATGATTGGTTCGAAAGAACAGAAGTATATCACTTTTGTGAAGATGATTTCAAACAAATACTAGCAGATTTAAGAAATCATCAAAAAGCTGAAATTGACTATTATGCAAGATGTTTTACAAAATCAAGAAGTTATGATGTTAATCACGGAGACCGGGAATCTGAATCAGAATATTTAGGATATGCAAATGGATCTTTAAGAATCAATAAAGGCAAACTTGAAAGCCAAATCATAGTTAAATCTTCTGTAAACTTACAATAAAAATGAAACCCCGGCAAATGAAAATCAAAGGAAGAAACCAATCATTAGATGGAGTAATTGAAGGAATAATCATTCTTGATGATATAATTGAAAAAAACAGACATACTTACAGGAGTGTTTGGCCAACTTGGCTTCCTGAAGAAGATGGAAAAAAAACAGAAGATAAATTGGGAAGAATGTCCTACATCCCTGTTGTAGCAATGAAAAAATGCCAGCCAGGTCACCAAAAATTTAAGGGTAAAGTGAGAGACATACCATATTTTGTCCTGGTTTTAAATCAGGCAAGAGAAACCAGACCAAAAAGTGAGGACAAAGCAAAAGATGAAGAAAAAGGCCACTGTAAATTATGCAAGAATATATTAGAAAGAGGTATGATAATTTCAGAAATTGATAATTATCTTTTAACACCAAATGGCTACCCCTATCATGATTATGCTTCTTTATTGATATATAATGGAACAAATAAACCCCAAACAGGAGTGATTAATGAGGAAGATATAGCAACATGGATGAAAACATCAATTTTATTAGACCAGTATGTGTTTTTTAATGCAGTGGGAGCAGGTGCATCAATAAAAGAACACAGACATGCCCAGGTTGTTGACCCTAAAGAACTAAAAATAGAAAATGAACTTATCCCTTACCCTATAATGAATGAATCATTTGTATCCAGAGAAAGTGTTAATGGAAGAGAAGATGTTTTTAGATTAACTAACTATCCAGTTGATGCATTAATTTTTACAGGAAGAAATGCGCCTCATAAAGCTGCCTATGCTGCTGATTTGGTATACAATGAAGGAAATGCATACAATATATTAGTAAATAAAAACGAAGTTTTTGTAATTGGAAGAAATAGAGAAAGGGAAAAATCAATTTGTATAAGAAGAAAAGTTGGAGGTTACGAAATATCAGGAGTTGCGTTATTAGGAGATATAGAAGAAAAATCAGGAGGTTTAAAAATTAAAATGGATGGAGCCAGAATATTTACAAATATGACATATTCAATACTGGCTAAAAACCTAATAGCTGCTGCTATTAATCTGGGAGGGATAGCTAACCATTTTTAAAATGAATTTAGAACAATTTTTAGAAGAAGGAAAAAGATTAGAAATAACAATGGGATTAACCGGAACAACAGTTGAAGAATATCGAGAAGAAATTTGGCCGCACATCCTAGTTAGAAAGTGTGTAGAAGGTCCAGATGAAAAAGTAAATTCATCATATATGAGAACAAGAGGAAATTTTAATTTTTCAGGGCAATTATCAGAAGGAGATAGAAAGTGTAATAAGTGCGGAAGTGAAAATTTATTTATCGGAAGATATGATTGTGAAACTGAATTAGTTAGGTATAATGAGATTTGGGGAGATAATGCATCAGATAACTATGTTGTAGATACCTATGTTTTCTCTGTATGCCTAGATTGTTCACATTTAGAAGAAAAAAAGAGGGATTAAAAATGAATGTATTAATATTAGCAGGAGGGTTTGGAACCAGATTATATCCACTGACAAAAAATATACCAAAAGCCCTGATAAAAATAAAAAAAAAGCCAGTTTTAGAACATATTTTAAATAAAATTAAAAAATTGGAAGAAATTGAAAATATTTATCTTTTAAGCAATAATAAGTTTTATATTGATTTTTTAGAATGGTTAAACAAGTATAAAAAAGAAAACAGATTAGGAGAAAAAATAAAAATTATTAATAATGGTGTAAGAGAAGAAAAAAGAAAAAAAGGGGCTGTGAAAGATTTGTTACACGGATTAAATGTAAGTAATGGCTCAGATGTTTTAGTATTAGCTTCTGATAACCTATTTGATTTTGATTTAAATGAATTAATTAATTTATCATATAAAAAACAAAAAAGTGCAGTAGCTTTAAAACAAATTAAGAATTTAGATTTAATAAAAAAATATTCTTGTGTATTGCTAGATGAGGAAAATAAAATAAGTTTTTTTCAGGAAAAACCAGAATATCCAAGAAGCAATATTATCTCAACATTTATTTATCTCTTAAAAAAACAGGATATTGATATATTGAAAAAAAATGAAAAAGATTTGGAAAAATTTAAAAATATAATTCATTATTTGTATACTGAATCGGATATTTATGGAAAAATTTTCAATGAAAATTGGTTAGATATTGGCTCATTTGAACAATTAGAAAAAGCTAATTTATAATTCAACAATATCTGAGTCTTTACCATAATCCCAGGCAGAATGTCCAAACTGGACAACCAAATCTATCTTATCAACTTTAGGAATATCGCAAGCTCCAAAACAAGAACCTAGCCAAATAATAACATTTGAATTGGTTTTTTCTTCCAAATAATCAGCAATTTCATTTGCATAAGGTTTAAAAAAATCAGGCAATTGCAATAAAACAGATTTTGCTTTTGCTTTTTTTATAACTCCAACTACTTTATCTAATTCTAAATCATATTTTTCCTGCAAATCTTTAAGTTTGTATTTCATTCTCTTTGTAAATTTTGTTCAGCTTCTTCAATCCATGAATGCATCATAGCTCTAAAATATTTAAAATGTTTTGTTTTTTTAATTTTCGCGGTTAAGCTGTCTCCTGCTTTAAAATAAACATTGCTTGCAAATTTTACATATCTCGATGCATAATCTAAATCTAATTCAGGTTCTCTAATTACCTCATATCTTTCATCTTCAACTCTAATACCTGAAACCATATCTAAGTCTTCCCTTGGAATATATAAAAATCCATTTCTCACATCATCTGAAAAATCCATCATATCATCAGCTATTTTTGCAGCCAAAGTATAGCTTCTACTGATTTTTTTTGCTGTTTCGTAATCAATCTCAGGAAATGCCACTAACATGCCAATTGTAAATACAGGATGCTCGTGCTCTCTTAATTGTCTAAGCTGTTCACTGTTTAAAATCCTAAATCTTCTGCTTACATTCCTAATCTGCCACTCATATTCTTCTTTTAGCAAATTATGAATTGTTTTTTTTAATTCATCAGAATCTAGTTCATCTACTAACCCTAGAAGCATTTGAAATTTTTCTTTGTAAGGAAAGTCTACTTCCTCTCCTCTTAAAAATCTTAAAACATCATTAAAAGTTGAATCAGGTAGTTTTCTTCTATCTACTAATCTGTCTAAATTTACCACAACATTAAATACTCCTGTAAAAACACTTTTTTCTGGTTTTTCTAAAGATTCTGCTACTTTTAAAGCATGTTCCCCTCTAGCTCTCTGCATATATGAAGCATCATCAAAATTCTGAGAAGGCAAGCGTTCATGATATTTCATAAACTATTAAAAACCTATTAACTTATAAGATTTGCGATATAATGAGAATAGTATATTCAGATAAATGTTTAGAATATGAATTTCCAGAACATCCTGAATCTCCTGAAAGAATCAGAAAAAGCTATGACTTGCTAAGAAACAGGGGATTTCAGTTTGTCAAACCAGAAAAAGCTTCACTAAATGATTTGCTATTAGTTCATACTCAAGAACATGTGAATTCAGTTAAAAATCTGGATTATTATGATATTGACACACCAAAAATTCCCGGAATTTATGAATTTGCATGCTTATCTGCTGGTGCAGCAACAACAGCAGGAAGATTAGCAGAAGAATTAAGCTTTTCCTTAATGAGACCTCCAGGACATCACGTTTCATCAAATTCGAAACCCAGAGGTTTTTGCTATTTTAACAATATGGCAATTGCAGTAAAAAGATTGCTAGAAAAATATCAAAAAATAGCAATTTTAGATATAGATGTGCATCATGGCAATGGAACTCAGAAAATTTTTTCAGGAGATGAAAGAGTTTTATTTGTTAGTTTGCATCAATCCCCCTTATATCCTGGAACTGGGATAAAAAATGAAGAAAACTGCCTTAACTTTCCATTACAACCAAATACAAGAAAAAAACAATATTTGGATAAATTAGAAAAAGCACTAGAAGCAATCAAAAAGTTCAATCCTGATATTCTGGGAATCTCAGCTGGATTTGATACTTACGAAAAAGAAAAATTGTCAGGATTAAGTTTAGATGTCCCAGATTATTTTCAAGTAGGTTATAATATCAGCAAATTAAACTTGCCAACTTTTTCAGTTCTTGAAGGAGGTTATACAGATTCACTTGATTTATGTATATATAATTTTTTACAGGGTTTAAAAAATGCAAGAAAATAAAAGAAAAATAACAAAGTTTCAGAAAAAAGTTTTTAATGAAGTTAAAAAAATAAAAAAAGGAAAAGTTAAAACTTATAAACAAATAGCTGAAAAATTAAATACTTCTCCTCGTGCAATAGGACAAGCATTAAAAAGAAATCCCTATGCTCCAATAGTTCCCTGCCACAGAGTTATTTCATCAACAGGAGAAGTAGGAGGTTATTCTGGAGTATGGAATTCAAATAAAAAAATTAAAATGCTAAAAAAAGAAGGTGTTAATATTAAGAACAAAAAAGTGATTGCTTAAAACAATTATTTAATTTTCTTAATCACTTTATCAAACATTTTTTCTAACAAAGTTTTTCTTCCATGTTTTAATAAAAATATACCGATAAACCCAGCTACTATCCCCCCAGCCAAATCAAAAATTAAATCCAGCATAGTCCCATGTAAACCATCATATTGTGCATTAGTTGCAAAAATCAAATCAGTAGTAAATTCAACAATCTCCCATAATGCTCCAATAGCTAAAGTAAACATGATAACGAAAACAATAATCGATTTGTCAGTTAATTCAACTTCAGTATACCAGTCAATAATCAAAACTGATGTGAATCCTAATAAAGCTACAGTCAATGAACCTAAAAAATGCCCAATTTTATCATAATATAAATAGTGATAAGCATGATACCATCCAAATACAGTCCCGGCAACATATAAAAATAATGACAAGGTAATTAAAAAATTTAAATGCCAGGGAAGTGTGAATTTCCATTTATGTTTTAACATTAATGGAATAAATGTTACAAACAAAGCCAATAAACTCACAAAAATTACTGCATACTGCCTTTTATATATTGCTGTAATTAAAAATACTGCAATAAGAAATTGCATTAAATAAGCTAAAAAAACACCTACTTTTCTTTTAATATTCATAATAATTAATAGCATTAAGGTTTTTTATTATTTTCTAAAATTTCAGAAAGATTAGAAAATAAATGAGGGTTGACATCCGAAGCCAGATGTAGTAAATCCGAAGATTTAAACTGAATCTGATTGTTCTGCAACCCTCTATTAATGTAATATTCTGAGATTTTTAAGCTTTTCTAATGCAAAAGCCTGTGGGGAGAATTGAACTCCCGACCTCGTCATTATTAGTTAAAAATACCAATGACGCGCTCTACCAGAACTGAGCCACACAGGCAATACCTATTAAATCTTCTCAAAATAAACAGGTAGATGCTGCTTTTTATATTTATTGAACTTGCATGCATCAAAATTTTACTGAATCAACAAACAAGTTTGTTTAATTTAACAAAAAATCCTGCAGAATATGGCAAATTAATAGAGTTATTAGAATATTGGTTAACAAGATAAGTGATTGTTGGTGATTCTATTTGGAATTAATAACAGATGGTTTCTTCCTTTCTCAAAAACAGCATTAGCCTTATAAGTTCCATTGAAAACATTAAAATTGACAAGAAATCTAAAGTTAAAAGATGTATAGGCTAAATTAATTAAAGCTTTAGTAAAACTTTCCTTTTTTTATCTGAAAAAACAATTTATGTTCTCCCTATTTAGATTATTCAGACTATCTAAAATATAATTAAAAAAACTTACTCTAAAGTCTGATTAGGCAGCCATTCAAGCTTAATAGCATATCCAGCTGTCTGAGCAGAGTTTGTTACTATCCCTTCTAACCAAGAAGAATATAAAGAAACAAAACTAGCAAAATTGCCTTCTTGAATTAATGCTATGTTATTATTACTTATAATAAAAAAAGCACCAATCATAAGAAAAAACACAAAAAACATAAGTATTTTCATTTTATATTACTCTATCCTCCAGAACTCGAAGTTTCATTATTTGACCAGTCCATTCGGATTACGTTTCCTGTAATGCTCCTAAAATTATTAAATACCTGTGACAACCATGTAAAATACAATCTAGCCCCTTTTTCTAATCCTGCAATGCTTGTGTAATCAACATCTTTATCTTCAGTAACTCTTGAATAGCTTACATAAAAAAATAGTAAAAATGTCACAATTAAAATAGCTACATATCTTTGTTTTAAGTGCTTAAAGCTAATAAAAATATAAAGCAATACAGATAAAATAGCAATTATTAACAAGTTCATCCTCTTTTCCTCATTTTATTATTAGTTAATTGAAATATTTAAATATTTCGGATTATGGTTCTGTAAAGTCTACGGGTGATAGATAATCTTATCTTGTATATAATTAG
>CAZQGH010000037.1:0-9793 GCA_964592915.1 Candidatus Woesearchaeota archaeon
CGGATTTTGATAAATTTTCTTCAGGTTGGCTAGGTCCAAGTTCTTTAGCTGAAAACAGTGTTTACATATTAGATACTGAAACAGGTAAAGTTAGATGGTTTGTAACCAATCAAGAAGATTATGAATTTTCACCTCCTTTAATTGTTTCTGATGAATTAGCTGTTGGAATTGCAAAACAAAGAAATTCTGGAGCAGGAATGCTTGTAAAATATCATTTTCGAGATTAGGATAAAATGTTTGAAAACTGATAATTGCAATTATTCAATAAAACCATTTCCTTGCCCATCTATTATTAATCGGGCATTTCCTATTTTTTCTAATAATTCTTTATGAAAATCTGAAATACTAAATGTCCACATTCCTGAATCAGTTTTTTCCATTTTTCCAACTTTAATATTTTTCTGATAAGCTGTCATGTGAATATCATAATTATCATTCTCCTGATAATCTGGTTTGATAATGTAAAAACAGCTTTTTGTTTCATGCAGATTTTTATCATATAGATATATTGTTGTTCCATAATAATCATTATATTTTGATAAATCAAAAATTCCTATTGGATTTCCTTTAGGGATAATATATCCATTAGCTTCTTCATAGCTTTCTCTTATTACTATATCATCTCCATATTCAACTGCAACAGCTTTATTCAATTTCTCAAACTGATTTTCTTGCCCAATTGTTTTATGTAAATGACTTGTCTTAGCTTCATCATTAGAAGAGAGGATAGTTGATACACTAGGATCTTCTTTTCCTTCGCAATGAACTTCTTTTATAGTCCCTCTTTCAACATAATATCTTGTTATCTGATTTTTGTAATAAATTATGTTATTAATGATTTGAATTTCAGATAATGATTGTTCTTTTTGATTATCTTGGTTTTCATTTTGATTATTTGTTTCATCTGTAGCTTCATCTGATTCTGCTTTTTTTGGTTTATTTGTAGTTATTATAATTTCTTCATTTTCTCCCTGCTTGTATTTTTTAATATAGATATTTTTTGGTGAGTCATAGAAGGAAATCCATCTTACCAAATTTGTTGAAGATTTTTCTTCCTTTCCAATTTTATATTCTACAGTATTATCTACATATATATTTTTAGATTCAAAATTTTTACAGATTCCTGTTTTTTCGCAGTTTTCTAATCCCCCGTCAAGATCTCCAATAAGTGCATCAAGATAAAAATAGTATCTTATTATATCTCTAACTAAGATATCCTTGGCGAGTCTTGTTTGAATAGGAGGTATTATAAATTGTAATTGTAAATTTTTTTCTGGAACAGTTTCTTTACATATACATAAACAACTATTCTCAGTGCATTTTGAAGGTATATTGAATGTATTTTTTATATTTGCTTCATCCCGATTATAGCTAACTAAATACCAACCTGTAGTTGAATTAGGTTTTGAACCAGGCCCGGTAACCAAATATTCAGCTGTTTCGCCTTCATCCAAATCCTCAATTATATTTGTGATTTGTTCTAATGCAGCTTTTGCCTGTTCAATTTCTGTTTTAGAAGTGAATAAATTGAATAGTTTAACTGCCAATATCATTAATAAGATTATGCTTAGAACAGCAATAATTATCTTCAGAGTTTCTGGAAGCAGTATTCCTCTTTTGCTTTTGTTCCCCCCCATCATGAATTTAATAATATTTTATATATTATAAATTTTGGCTTTCTAAAAATTTTAATCTCCATATAGCATTTCATAATGTTTTTCACCGTAATAAACCTTATCTGCATTTCTCCACATTTCATCTAGGGAATATAAATTAGCTTGAAAAGCAGAATCAGGGTTTCCTCTGACTCTTGTTCGCATTTCTTCTTTTATATAGTTAAATTTGCCATTGTTTTTTACTGCCTTTACTGAGCTGTCTTTAAATCCCATATGGGTGATTTCTCCTCCATGAGCAAGTTCATAATCATGAGGCTTGCTTCTATTTCTGTATACAATTTCTAAATTTTCATCAATCAGTATTGCTTTGGCAATTTTTTTATCTCCATATTCTCCTCTGTAATGAAAAGCTGATCTAACTTCTCCCCCAGTATTCCATTGTCTTAAAACTTCTTCCCGAGTATAAACATCATGGTCGCTAATCCCAAATACTGCAACTACTTCATCCAAATAGTCTTCAATTATTAATCCCTGTTCAACTAACTCTCCATTTTCAGTTCTCATCAGGTTTGATGAGGCTTTTTCAGTTTCTCCTGTTCTTCTGTTAGTAATAACATCAGTGTATAATTTTGGGAGAGAATGAGTATCATTTTCATATAAAATTAATCCTGAAGCAACATTTTTCATATTGTTCATACATTCTAACTGTCTTGCTTTTTCTCTGGCTTTTGATATTGCAGGCATTAACATTCCAGCCATGATGCCCATAACACCAATAACAATCAACATTTCAATTAGTGTGAAAGCTTTTTTTCCAGAACCAGCTATCTTTTTAGTTAATCCTTTTTCTTGTTCAGATAAATTATCTTCCAAACTTGCCATAATAGAAATTATATTTTGCGTTTAATTATTTTACGTTAATAGTATTACTTATTGAGATTAAATAAATGTATTGAGAGGGAGTTATGAGGAAATATAGGGATGTTTGTGTGCATTTGAGTTTGTGCTGATATTAAATTATGTTCGAGGTTTTTAAGCATTTATATTGTTTGTTGGATGTTTTTCAGAATTATGATTGTTTTTTAAGATGTCAATTAAAGAAAAAATAAATAGTTTGGTTTAGAAAGTTAGAGCATAAAGTTAAAGCAGCTGTAATCGGAGGTTTGGCTGCATTAACATTAAATAATCTTAAAGAAACCCAGTAGGTATCGGGGATATTTCCACAGTAAGAATAGAAGGAGAATCAGAAGGTAATATTTATACAGATAGTTTGGTTGCTGGAGTAAATAGTTTAGGAGAATTCAATGATTACAGGAGAAATTGTTTCAAGAGGATTGATTAGTTCATCTCCAACAGGAGTCTCAATAGGCACTAGAGTATATAAAAATTCGGAAAATCAGACTCATAAAAGCGAGAAAAAAAGATAAATAAGTTTTATAAACTTCTTCTAAATTAGTTCTTTATGATATTAGGTTTAGAAAGCACTGCACATACATTTGGTATAGGAATATCTGATAATGGAAAAATTTTGAGTAATGTTAGGGCGATGTATACAACTGAAAAAGGAGGAATAATTCCTATGGAATCTGCAAAACATCACTCTGAAATTGCAGATTCAGTATATGAAAAAGCATTGAAAGAAGCAGGCATTGATGAGAAAAAAATAAAAGGAATTGCTTTTTCTCAGGCTCCTGGATTATCACCATGTTTATTAGAGGGATTGAAATTTACTAAAAAACTGGCTTTAAAGCTTAATGTTCCGGTTATTCCTGTGAATCATTGCGTTGCTCATTTGGAGATAGGTTCAATAGTTAATTGTAAAGACCCTGTAATGTTATATGTTTCAGGAGCTAATACGCAGATTATTGCTTATGAATCTGGCAAATACAGAATTTTTGGAGAAACATTAGATCAGGGGGCAGGCAATTTCATAGATAAATTTGCCAGATATGCTGGTTTAGGATTTCCTGGCGGGCCAAAAATTGAAAAATTAGCTTTATCTGGAAAGAATTATATTGAATTACCCTATTCAGTAAAAGGAATGGATATTTCTTTATCAGGAATTTTAACTAATCTAAGGCAGAAATTAAATTCGGAAAAGTATAAATTAGAAGATTTAGCTTTTTCTTTGCAGGAAACAGTTTTTGCCATGTTGATTGAAGCTTCAGAAAGAGCATTAGCTCATACAGGTAAAAAGGAGTTGTTATTGGGCGGGGGGGTTGCATGCAATAAACGATTGCAAGAAATGTCAAAAATCATGTGTGAAGAAAGAGGATGCGAATTATTTGTGCCTGAAAATTCCCTTTTAGTTGATAATGGAGGGATGATTGCTTATTTGGGGGAGATAATGTTTGATTATGTTAAATTTAATGGAAAAGATATAAATAAATTAGATATTTTGCCAAGGCAAAGAACTGATGAGGTTGATGTGAAATGGAAGAAGAAATGAATAAAGAAAATCAGGAAAATAAAGAAGTGGATGAAAATAATGGAGAAATAAGCGAAAAAGAAAAATCATTGAATTATCATTCTGGAAAGGGTTATGGAGGAAAAAAGGGTAAGATTGCAACTGCAATTACAAAGCCGTGTGAAAATGCTGGCGAATTATCATTAGCATATACTCCAGGAGTTGCAGTTCCTTGTAAGGTTATTGAAAAAAACCCTGAAAAAGCTTATGAATACACAAATAAGGGCAATTTAGTTGGGGTTGTAACTAATGGGACAGCTGTGTTGGGTTTGGGGAGTATAGGAGCATTATCAGGAAAACCAGTAATGGAGGGAAAATGTGTTTTATTTAAGAAATTTGCAGATGTTGATGCTGTTGATTTGCTGATTAATTCTTTGGATAAAGAGGAAATTGTTGATATTGTTGAAAAAATAGCCATAACTTATGGAGGCATAAATTTAGAGGATATTAAAGCTCCTGAGTGCTTTTATATTGAAGAGCAATTAAAAAAGAAATTAAACATACCTGTATTTCATGATGACCAGCACGGAACAGCTATTATTTCAGGAGCAGGTTTGTTAAATGCATTGGAAATAGCTGACAAGAAAATCAATGAGGTAAGAGTTGTTTTTTCAGGTGCTGGTGCTGCAGGAATTGCAACTGCCAAGTTTTATAATCTATTGGGTGTTAAAAAAGAAAACATAGTTATGAGTGATAGTAAGGGTGTTATAACTGAAGAAAGAGAAGTTAATAAATATAAAAAAGAATTTGCAAATTCTTGTTTTAAGGATTTGAAAGAAGCGTTAAATGGAGCAGATGTTTTTGTAGGGGTTTCAACTAAAGATGTGTTAAGTCCTGAAATGCTGAATTCAATGAATAAAAACCCTATTGTTTTTGCTATGGCTAATCCTAATCCTGAAATTGATTATGATTTAGCTAAGAAAACAAGAGACGATGTAATTATGGCTACAGGAAGAAGTGATTATCCTAATCAGATTAATAATGTTTTGGGATTTCCATTTATATTTCGTGGAGCATTAGATGTTGGAGCAAAAGAAATAAATGAAGAGATGAAAATTGCAGCTGCCAAATCCTTAGCTAAACTAGCAAAAATGCCTGTTACTGAACAAGTTAAAAAAGCATATGATAGTAAGGAATTTATTTTTGGAAGAGATTACATTGTTCCTAAACCATTTGATAAGAGCGTTGCTGTTGAGGAGAGTTTTGCAGTTGCAAAAGCTGCAATAAAATCAGGAGTTGCAAGGAAAAGAGTTGATTTAGAGGAGTATAAAGAAGAATTAAAGAAGAAATTTTTAATCTAAAAGTTTATTAATCTGCATTTCTTATGGGATATATGGAAAAAGAGCTGAAAAGAGATTTATTTGCCATTGTTTTTTTTATAGGAATAGCTTTTTTTCTGATATTACCCTTTTTAATTAATCATTCTACTGAACCGAGATATACTGGTTATGCAGTGAATGCTGAGCAGGATAAAGATTCCGGAATTTTTGGCAAGATTGTTGAATTTTTTGTGGGGTTTTTTGGAAGTGAGGATATTGAAGCTGCTTTGCCGTCTCCTGACGAGAATGCTTATTGGGAAAAAACAGTTGCAAAACCCAATGATTTGGTTAGATTATTTGTTGAGCTGGAAAAATATTCGGAAAATCCTGTTTCTTTTTTAGTTTATGAACAAGACAATAATGAGTGTGGGGATAATGAAGATGATTTAGCACTAGTTCAGCCTGAAAACGGGGAAATAATCAATATTGATGTCAGTAATGAGTATATATCATTACTACTTCCATTTAATAATCAGGAAGATTACGGGGAAAATACTAATTTTGCTTATGATTTTTCTAGATTTCATAATAATGGACAAATTTATGGAGCAAGTTATGTTCCGGGAAAATACAATAAAGGATTAAGATTTGACGGAGTTGAGGATTATGTTCAGGTAAATCATACTGATGATTTGAATCCCGGAGGAGGGGATTTTTCAGTTGAATTCTGGTTCAAGCCATTTTATGGAAAATCAGGTGAGATTATTGCTAAAAGTTCAGGAGTATTTGAGGGATGGAGGATTGGGGTAAGATGGCATAGTTATCAGCATCATCATTATTTAAGCTGGGCTAGGAAAAATTATGTTGGGTCCTGTATAATTGCTAAACCAGTTACAGATGAGTGGAATCATGTTGTTATGACTTTCAGAAAACTTGACGAATCAATTTCAGCAGATAGTTTATATCTGAACGGAGAGATAACTTGCAATACTACTGGACAAGGGTATAATTCAGATTCAGAAGGAGAGTTGTATTTAGGTTATGATATTTACAATGATAAATTTACAAATATGGAGATGGATAATATTATTATTTATAGAAGAGCTTTATCTGGTGAGGAAATAAAAGAAAATTATAATGGAAAAACAATTGGATTAGCTGTTGTTTCTTCCTGGCAGACTGAAAATCAGGATGAATCTGGATGTTCACCACCAGAGTATTATTTTATTTCAAATGTTGATTCTCAGGAATACACAAGCAATTTGCTAACTGTTTCTGGAGAGTGTACTGATAATGATGATGATGGGTATTATAAAAATAGTCCGGGATGTCCTGGAGATGATTGTGATGATAACAATCCTGAAATAAACCCCGGTGAAAAAGAGAAATGTGATGGTTTGGACAATAACTGCGACGGTATAACTGATGATGAAAATTCAGAAGGGTGCATATTTTATCATAAAGATGAAGATGATGATGGTTATGGGGTTGATGATAAAAAATGTCTGTGTTTTCCTGCAACTCCTTACACTTCATTAAATAGATTAGATTGTGATGATACAAGATTTTTAACAAATCCCGGAGCAATAGATTATTGCGGGAACAGACTAGATGATGACTGTGATGGAGAGGATTTAGGATGTGAAATTGGAGGAGCTGTTTGGAATGTTAGTTCAGTTAGTTTTGGAGAAATAGCTGGTTTGACTGTTTCAGCTGATAATACAGGAAAAGAAATTAAGTTTCAGGTTTATGAGCAGGATGATAATGAATGTGGAGACAATGAGGATGACCCGGCTTTTATTAATCCTGATAATACAATAACAAACATCTATCCAGGATATAGTGAAATAATTCCTGGAGAAGATATTTCTATGCATCTGAAGTTAAATGAAGAATCTGAAACAGCTACTGACAGTTCCTGGTATGATAATAATGGACAAATTTATGGAGCAAGTTATGTTCCGGGAAAATACAATAAAGGATTAAGATTTGACGGAGTTGAGGATTATGTTCAGGTAAATCATACTGATGATTTGAATCCCGGAGGAGGGGATTTTTCAGTTGAATTCTGGTTCAAGCCATTTTATGGAAAATCAGGTGAGATTATTGCTAAAAGTTCAGGAGTATTTGAGGGATGGAGGATTGGGGTAAGATGGCATAGTTATCAGCATCATCATTATTTAAGCTGGGCTAGGAAAAATTATGTTGGGTCCTGTATAATTGCTAAACCAGTTACAGATGAGTGGAATCATGTTGTTATGACTTTCAGAAAACTTGACGAATCAATTTCAGCAGATAGTTTATATCTGAACGGAGAGATAACTTGCAATACTACTGGACAAGGGTATAATTCAGATTCAGAAGGAGAGTTGTATTTAGGTTATGATATTTACAATGATAAATTTACAAATATGGAGATGGATAATATTATTATTTATAGAAGAGCTTTATCTGGTGAGGAAATATTAGCTCATTATAATAATAATATAATAGCAGCTAAAACAAACTGGATAGCTGAATTTTATGATGAAGACGAATGCAACCCGAATGAATACTATTTTATTGCTTCTGTTCCCAATGAACCAGGACAGCAGGTTAAATCGGATTTATTGACTGTAACAGATTCAGGGGTTCCTAATCAATTATTAAATTTGCAACCAGGATGGAATCTTGTTTCAGTTTATTTAGATTTAGCAGACAAAAATGTTAATGATGTGTTTCCTGATACTTTGGCTGTATATGAGTGGGATGGAAGTAAATATTTTGTTCCTAGTATTATTGAACCAAAAAAAGCTTACTGGGTTGCTGTAGATTCTTCTCAGCAATACACTTTATCAGGGAGTATAGTGGGGGATAATTCAGTTTATTTAAATCAGGGATGGAATTTGGTTGGCTTTACTGATAATCGCGAAATACCTGCAAATCCTGAGATACTAGCTGTATATGGATGGGATGGTGAAAAATATGTTGTTCCTAGTCAAATAGAAAAAGGTAAAGGGTATTGGATTGCTTCATCTAGCAGCATAGAAATTTAACAGATTTTTAGATGATTGTTCAATTTATTTATTTTCCAGCCATTTCATCTGTTGTTCAGCTGAAAAATGTAGGGTAAACTGTTTTTTACAGTCTTTTATACTATTTCCTAATAATCTTATTCTTTTTAAGTTGTATTCGCCTAATTTTTTTCTGCTTGCTAATGTAAGGTAACCAATTTTTTTGGGATTGATTTGCATGCATGCTAATCCCACTCTGTCAGCTGCTATTGAATCTGTTGATGCAATTGATATTTTTGTATCTATAGGTTTACCATGTATTGGCCCGTTTTCTTCCATTCCTGTGAATCCGTCAATTATAGCTAAATGAGGCATAATTTTTTTAGCTAATAATGCTAAATAATTATTAATTTCTTCATAGCCCTGATGCATTTTTGATTTATCATTTCTAATTAAACTTTTTTGAATTGAGCCCATTAATAAATTTTTTAGAGATAGTGTTGCTATGACTGAATCATGGGTTTTTAATTTTGCTAGAGAGATTATATAATTATTTTTGTTAAATAAGGTTTTAGCAACTCTTATTTTTATAGGATGTTTTGGGAAATTTAGTTTAATTGTTCTATATTTGTCTTTATTTAAATCTATGAAGTGTATATTGTAATTATCTTTTAATTTGTAAAAATTGAAATTTTCAAATCCTTTTTTTGTGTTTCCAGCTGAACCTTCTGCAATAATAAATCTTTTTTTCCCTAACTTTGAAAAAAATTCTAAAACAGCTTCTGCAGATTCTACATTTGTAGAAGCTAATTGAACTGATGTTGAGACAAAATTTGGCTTAATTAAAGGGGTTTTATTTTTCAGGTTTGATTTTATATCTTTTTTTATTAGTTTTAAAGCTGAATCTATATTCTTTTTTCTGTCATCTCCTTTTATTAACGAAACATTTACCATATTAAAAAATAAAAGATGTTGTTTAAATATGTTTGTTATCAGATATTGTTTATGATATATTGTTAAGTTAATTGGTCTTATTTAAGGAAAAAAAATTAAAAATCTAAAGTTTCCTGAATAATCATAGCATTAGGTTTTGTCTTGTCCCAAAAAACATTCCATCCAGCATAATTTTTAAGGGCATCAATTACCTTTCTTTTTGATATTAATAATTCATTTATTAAATCTAAATCTTTCTGTTGTAAATGATGGTTAATCCATTTAAGTGCTTTATATCCACTTAAACCTTCATTAACAGATATTTGCCCCATAAAATTGTTTGTTAAATCAAATCCATACCATTCTTTTTGAGGCAAGGATGTTGTAAATTTTTTTTCTTTAATATCATATAAAGGGTAATTAGAAGGTTTCTTTTTCATAATATTATCAAATGCTTCTTGATTCCATCCTCTTGGAAAATATGCTTTTTCTGAAAAAACATCTCCAGAAAAACAATTAAATGCA
>CAZQGH010000038.1:0-9551 GCA_964592915.1 Candidatus Woesearchaeota archaeon
CCTTTGTAATACTATCAGTAAAACATATAGTTTGTAGTATCAAAATATTTAAATACTCTTGTAACCCTTACTATAGTATTACTTAAGAAAATGAAAGAAAAGAAAGCAAGCCAATTCAAGAATTTTGCAGGAAAATCTGTTTTAATTATCACCAAATCTAATTTTCATTATCATACTGATGAACTTAAAGTTTTTGGGGAATATGTTGAATTTGTTGATAAATTTGGCTCAGATTATTTCTTATCAAATGATGAAATAAAATTAATTCAGGAGATTAAACAATGAGCAAGATTAACAAAGCTGATATTTTGAAACATT
Source organism: Candidatus Woesearchaeota archaeon (assembly GCA_964592915.1). Taxonomy (GTDB): domain Archaea; phylum Nanobdellota; class Nanobdellia; order Pacearchaeales; family GW2011-AR1; genus CAZQGH01. The sequence goes on from CAZQGH010000038.1 coordinate 319, forward strand.
ATAACTGGTTGAATCATAACTCAGTTTCAGAAGTTAGAATAATTTCTCCAGATACTAAAAATGTTAAATCTAAATTTATTAAAAATGCCAATGAGCTTATTAAATTATGTGAAGAAAATTCAGGAAGAAATCATATTTTTATTGGAATAAATGAAAGAGAAAAAAAAGGGACAAAAATCGAAGATATTAAGCAAATTAAAAATTTTGTTATTGATATTGATAATAAAAAAGATTTTTTTAAAACTCAGGAAACAGCTTTAAAAATAAAAAATGACGCAATTAAGCAAGGTTTCAAAGAGCCTTTACTAATTGTTTCTGGGAATGGATTTCATTTATATTTTGCTTTAAAACCTATTGAAAATAATGAGAAAAACAGAGCGAAATTAAAATCAATCGGGAATAAAATAAAACAGAAATATGAAGATAAAAATTGTGAAATTGATAAAGCTGTATTTGAACCAGCCAGAGTTATGAGATTAGCAGGAACTAAGAATGTAAAGAAAAATGTTAATCAAATGTGTTCGATAATTAATAAGGATAATAAAAGAGAACCTGATGAATTGTTTACTAAAAAACTTCTTGGAACAAAACCTGAATCTTCAGCAATAATTAAAATTGGAGAATTAGAACCTTCTTTATCTGAGGTAATAAACAATCATGCAGATATTAAAAGATTATTTCAAGGAAACTGGAAAGACAAATTTCCTTCAAGAAGTGAAGCTGAAGAAAGTTTAATTTGTAAATTAATCCAAATTGGACTAGATAAAAAACAGATTTTCAAAGTTATGGTTTCCTGTGAAATTGGAAAATGGCAAGAAGCTAATATCCAATATAGAGAATTAAGTTATAAAAAAGCACTCAAGATTATAAACAAGGAAAGAGAAACTAAGAAAAATCCATTTAAGAAGCTTCATTATGCTACTAAACACTTGCCTTATTATCACGAATTTTCAAGTTTAATTGGTTTGTATGGTAGACATTACACTCCTGTATTAAAAGCAAGGTGGTATCAACTGGTGGGGGGAATTTTACAGAAACAAATTAGGTATGGAAAAGCTAGACTTGATACCCGAATGCATATAGCATATCCTATAGTAACTGAGGGTGGGAAAAATGAATTAATTTATGGAATAAAAGCGTTAATTGAAAGTGGAATTGAAAAAAATAAGGAAACTAATTTCACAATTTCAGAACCTATAAGTTATTCTCCAGAATCTTTAATTGGTAAGTATGTTGAGAAATTAGTTGATAATCCAGATCCCACAAAAAAAAGAAAAATTAAAATGAAGATAGAAAATAGAGGACATTTTGATAATGATTTTTTAGAATTTGATGAGTGCAACAAGTTGATAACTGGGAATTCTCCAGAAGAACAACAGGCAAGAGAATATTTAAGCAAATCTGAAAATCCTATTGGAAAAAACAAAGTGCAGAAAAGATTGGTTGATGACACAAAAGATGAAACAATTGGTTATTTCCCAAATTGCACAAATTCTTATTATTTCCAGCCATTTGGTAAAATTCCTGAAAGTGCTATGCTACAAGGATTTTTGAGAAGAAAACTAATTCCTGTTGGAAGTGTTGCCAGTTTTTTAAATCCTGCTGAAGAAAAATTATATGATTATAAGTTAGAAGAGCCAGATTTTTCAGAAGAAGAATACAGGGAAAATTTGATTGAATATTTAGAGTTAATGAGAACAAAATTAATGAATGTTGATTTTATATTTGATGAAAAAGCTAAACAATTAATTAAAGATTATGCTTTATATATTTCAGCTCAGGGTCAGATTCATTCTGAGAAAATAGCCAACTATACAAAATTAACAAAGTTCACTTTACTTGAGAATTTAATCAAGATGTCTTGTATTATCTCCGCTTCTTTTTGTAGCAATATAATAAATGAAAATGTTGTTTCGCTGGCATTTATGGATCTGGTGGAATTAATGCAAAATACTTACGATTTTGTTTTTGAAAGAGTTGAAGGAGAATTTGATTATGGGGTTGGTTGGAAAGGTGCACGTTTCAGGGAAAAAGAATGTTTAAAATATTTATATGATAGAGGAGCTTTAAGTTTAGAAAATTCTCAAGTAAGTATCTATAAGTTTTTGAAAGAAGCTGTTGCACCAATTTTTAAAGTAAAAATAAGACAAGCAAGAAATCGATATTTAGATATGAAAAAATCTGGATTAATTGATAGCAAGCAAATAGGGAAAAAAGATAGTAAAGTTTGGATTAAATTTAATCCTTCCATGCATAAAAGTCTTATTGAGGGTGGTAAGGGAGGCAAGGGTTACATAGTCTATAATATGGTGTTTGAGGGGTTAAATACCCTTCTCAAAGAGTTGCATTCCTTACAACCCTTGCAACCCAAATATGAAATAAAAACCGAAAAAGTGGGAGAAAAATTCAAATGAACATAAAATTAACTGAAAATTACAAATTGAAATCAGATAAAAATAATGTTATGATAATTAAAACTCAAAATAATCGTGAGTTTGTTGAAGGTTATTTTTCAGATGTAGAATCAGCTATTCAGGAGTTTATTCATTTAAAGATTAGGCTAAGTGAAGCTAAGACAATACAATGCCTTATAAATGAAATAAAAGAGCTGTCAACAGCCTTAAACAGCGCATTACACCCCCTTAAAATTGAAATAAAGCAAAATGATAAACAAAACACCTAATAAAAAAGCAATAAAAGATTTTACAAGAAGAAGTAATCCCATTATAATTAATGGAATTTATGTTATTGTTGCAGTTGAATATAAAAATCAGGCAATTTTTTGGTGTCAGTATTGTAAAAGATTTCATTATCATGGATTGTGCGGTGAAGCAGAAGCGTCTGGTTACCGACATCCACATTGTATTCTTGGCGGCTATTCTAATTTATGTAATAGTTATTACTTGCATGTTTTAACACCAAACCAATTTGCTAACAGGTTCGGGATTAAACACAAAATAAAAAAACAAATTAAAAATGGAATCCTATATTAAAACAGCAGTTAAAAATAGATTGATTTGGACAGCAATTTTAATTGTTATTTTTTTATCTGTTCTACTCCTGCTGCAGATAACAAAGCCTCAGAAAGTTGCTAATTGCTGCTGGTGTTATTTAAATGAAACTAAAGCAGATAATTCAGGCAATTGGACTTATTTAATATTCAGGTGTGGTTTAACTGAAAAACATATGGAAGAAATAAAATTAAATAATATGTGGTGGATTGATGAGGTGTGAAATATGCAATAGCCAAGTGAAACATGAAGCTTTTTTTAAAAGCATCTCTGTGTGTCCAGATTGTTTTAAGTTATTGAAGAAACTCCAACATTACTTAACATTCAAAGCTAATAATAATCTAAATGAACCATTTTTAAAACATGAGAAGAAGGAAATTGAAAGGCTCTTATAATGGTAGGCAGAAAAGTCTGCGAAGAAAAATAGCCAAAAAACCAAAACCAAAACCAAGGAAATAAAATGAAAAAGAACTGCAAACTGCATGTTCCAATTAGTTTTGAAACTAAAAACTTGTTGAAGAACCGAGCTGCTGAGTTAGGGCTTAGCTTGGCTGCTTATTGCAGACTGATTTTGAAAGCAGCCAAGCCCAGAGTGGAAAATGCCTAAGGGTTTGAACTTTGAGATTTGACTGCATATCTTATTTAATCTGTATGGATTGAATTATTTTTGCTGGTGGTGTGGGTTATGGATTGCATAATAATGCTGGCTGCCTATATAGTAATAGCAGAACAACCTAAAGTAAACCTAATATATTAAAACAACAACAACCCTTTCTTCATCTGAAGAAAGGGTTCACATAGAAAAGTAAACCTAATATATTAAAACAACAACACACATTATTATAAAATGAAAAAGAATAAATTCGGAGATGTCAGAGTTGTAGAGTTTGAATTCCCAAAACTTATTCTAATTAATTATAAAACTGAAATAAAAAAAGAGCAGAGAAATAAAAATGGTAAGCAACATAGAAAAACTTAATCAGGAAATAAATAAGTGGGAGAAAGTCAGAGCAGAGTCAGAAGCACAAATAAACAGAGGACATTGGGATGCGGAAGTTGAAAGAAGATTATCAAGAGCAACGTATCAGATTGGTTATTTAAAAGAAGGCAAACAATATCTGCAGCAGGGATTTGACTATGGACAGGTTTCTGGGTGGGCTTCTAAATCTGCATTTGCACGAATGAATTATGCCACACCAATACCAGGCACTCAGTATTTTCAAAAACTTCAAAAAGAGTTTCAAAAAGACACAGGCAGACAAGCAACACCTTCTGAGATAACACAGATTGAAAGAAAAGGATATGTTGAATTGCCGCAGAAACAACAAATTCAAAAACAACAACCAACTCAAAAAACCCAACAAGAACCATTACGAGGGGCTTCATTATTAGCTTCTATGTTTGATGCAGGACATCGCCAAGGAGAAATATTAAGAGGTGGAGGAACCGGTTCAGAAGCAATGAGTAGGGCTGTGAATGTTGGACAGATGCAGGAAATTCAAAGACAATCACAGGCACAACAGTTCCCTTTTACTTCTTCTTCATTTTTTGTTCCTGGACAAGTTGCAATGGCTCAAGCTGTTGATGTCGGGCAGTTTCAGGGAGAACAATATGCAAAAAAGACAGGTGTTCAGGATGTTAAGCTTAGTGATGTTTTTAAAGAGAAAAGATATTTAGATTCAAAAACAGGCAAAGAAATTCAGACAAATAAAGGTTTATTTAACTATATTCCCAGCGATGCAATTGAAGTTGTTGATAAACACCCAAATTATAATGTGGCTGACTGGCTTGAATCAAAAGCTTCACAAGCTGGGAGAGGTGTTGATTCTTTTTTCATGCGTTATACACCACTGCCTCACAAAGCCAAAAGGTGGGTTACTGAGCCGAGAATGGATTTTTCATTCACAGGTTTAGGTAAGATGTCGTTTTTCACACCTGCAATGCTCACAACAACTGAATCATTTAGCTTATTAGGCAGACATGGATTAAAACCTACTCAAGAAACAAAGTTTATTTCAGAGGTTTCTAAAGATAAAAAAACCATTGACACATTTTCAAAATCAGTAATTGGAGATGTGGATGAGGTTTATGGATATTCCACTGCTGCAATAAAGCAGGGTGATAAAGGCACAATAACAGGTGGGAAAGGTTTATTATTCCAGCAGGCTGATGATGTGACTGAAATAACCCAATTCAGTTTATTAGGTGCTTCAAAAGATATAGGAAAAGCAAAAACAACTACTGGATTTATGGATGATTTAATCCGAGTTAGTGATGATTTAGGTTCCGGTTTTCAATCAAAGGCAGTTGTTCAAACATATGGAAAATGGAATTTAGATGATGCTTCCAATTTAATTTTTAAGTCAGCTGATAAAAAAATAACAGAAACCTCAATGTTTGGTGTATCAAAAGTTTCTGCTGCAGATGATACCTTAACTTTTGTTAAGGCAACAACTTCAAAGCCAGGCACAAGAATATCAAAAACAGGTATAAGCAAAATTATACCTAAAGAAAATTTTGATATTTTTGGAATTATAAGACAGCCTACATCAGCAGGAAAATCAGCAGCAGGTTCAGGAACAACTCAACAGGCAACTCAACAGGTTCAGAATTTAATTGTGCCTGTTTTAGCTGAAACCACAAAAAGAACAGGAAAAATGACATCGCCAGTATCAGGATTAATAACTCCCTTTGCTGGTGCTAAACCACAAAAAACACAGCAAACAAAACAGCAACAAAATATTCAGAATATTATTATGCCTATTGTTGAAGAAAAACAAACAACACCTACAATAGTAAGGCAGAAACTGGAAACAAAAACCAGGCAGAAAGTAAAGCCAGTTGTTTCTCCAGTTAGCTTAATAGCTCCAACTGCAATGCCAGCACAAAAACCAAGAATTAGACAGATGCAGCAGCCTGTTCAGATACAAAAAACTGCTGTTCAATTAGCTCAACCACAGATTCAAACCCCTAAAGCAATAAATCCATTTATTCCAAATGCTCCTGTTAATCATTTTCCTACAAAGCCAAACATACCTATAATTCCGCCTGGCTTTGATTTTAGATTGGGCGGTGGAAGTAGAAAAGCAAGAGGCTCAGGTAAAACAAAGAAAAGGCAGTTTACATATTCACCAACATTAGCTTCAATATTTACTGGTTTCACAACAAAGAAAACACCAAGTAAAACAAGTTATACTGGCTTTGAAGTTTTCCGACCTGTTCCTGAAAGGAAATATAAAAGCATATTTAATGGAAACGCAACAATAATTTAATTTAAGTTTTATACTAATTCCATTTTGCAACAATCAAGGTTAATTTACTGCTTAATTCAGCTGTTTCTTTATATATACTCAACATTCTTGTTAAGAGTGTTGCATGTTTTCCGAAGTGTGAAACTTTATTGTCTTTGGAAGAATTCCATAAATTGTATAAAAAAGGTGTGAAATCGAGAGTTTTGGTAAATTCTGCATTTTTGCAGTTTTTACCACACTTAGCAATTATATCACTTACATTTTCTCTTGTAGTTCCAACAATTTCAGCAACCTGTTGCTGTGTCAGTTCAGCTTTCAAATAAAGATTGATTGGTTAGTGTTGGGCAGGGATTTAGAAGTGACATTTCACCAAATGGTGAAAAGTAAGATGACTTCGTCACAATTGTGACAAGGTAAACCCGTCAATGTTGACGGGTTTCAAGAGTTGAACTTAATTTAATAAAGGAGGATATACTTAAACCACTTGTTGATAAGAATAAAAGCAGAAATACCTCTTGCCAACATTAGCACAAGGTAAAGTTATACCTTTGTCAGAAATCTGTTAAAGCTGTTCATGTGATAAAGAAATTGCTAAGGAAAATCAAAGAACACATACAGAACAGGGTTATCACAATTGTGGTAAAGCTGTATGTGTTGATAATTCACTTTTGAATCACTTTGATTCACTAATTTAAAAAGAAGCAAACCTATTTTTTTTTATGAAATTTAAATTTCTTTTCAAAAATTCTATGTGTAATTGAACACTTTTATTAGGTTCTGGGCATGGGGATAAAAAAGTTTCGCGAGCCAGACTTGTGTGACAAATACCGAGAGAGGCTCCGAAACTTGTATTTTATCTGCTATAAATTAAATTTTTAAAATTTTGTTTTGCTTCTGCTAATATTTCAGGCAAACAATCTTCAGCAAAATATTCACAAAATTCTTTAGCGATAAAACCCAAGGAAACAGCACCAGCAGTTAATATTCCTGCAGTCAGAATTTTTCCAACCAGTCCATTCTCATATTCCTTAGTTTCAAACAGATGTGTCTGATAATCCATAATAAATTTAAGTAATAGAAAATTATAAAAGTTTTGTTTTGTATACCCTAATGTAAAAAAGAGGGAAATGGAACAAGAAATTCCAAAAGAGAAAGAGCAAAAGAAAAAATTAAGAGAAGAAATCGAAAAGAGATTACAAAACCAAAAGAAATTTATTAAAATTTCTTCTGTAATTTCAATAATTGGATTTATTGCTGTTGGAATTTTTGTTGTTAGATTAACCGGAGCTGCTATTGGAGCAACAAGAGAAAATTATACTGGATTATTTGTCTTATTAGTATTTTCATTATTATGGACTGTTATAGGTTTAATATCAGTATTAAAAGAGAAAAAAGGAATTAATATAAAAGAATTAATTGAAGAAGGTAAAAAATACGAGCAAGTTTAGTAGAGAACTTTATAAACTGAATTGGGTTAAAATTCACATGTCCAAAAAGGTTATTAAACAGATATTTTCAAGAATTTTTGGTTTAGCATTATTTATAATTTTGTTATTTTTAGCAAATTTATTAATCCCTTTGATTAATTCAGAACTGTACACAAATATTGTAGAATTTATAAATACAAATTTAATTTTATTCATTGTGATTGCAATTGTATTTTTAATTGCTGACTTATTCAGATTTATGCAGTTTCCATTTAATTTAGCATCTCCATTATTTGATGGAACAGCGGCAGTTTTCATTGTAAGTTTTATGTTTAACTTATTTGAATTTATTGACATGATTTTAGAACAAAATATTTTCCAAATATTCCAGGTTCTATCCTCATTTATTTATCCAGGAGTTTTTATAATTGTGATTTTTATGGAATACTTATTAATATTCTTAGAATTAAGTAAAACTAAAGATACAGAAAAACAGGAAAAACCAAAAAAGGACAAACAAAAGAAAAAAGATAAAAAACAAGTTGAAGGAGAAAATAAGAAACAAAAAGTAGGTAAGGAATCAAAAAAATCAAATTCAAAAGAGAAAAAAGCAAAAAAAGAAGAAAAATTAGAAGAAATTATTGAAGAGTGAATTTTTTATATAGAGCAAAAATAATCCACCGCCTATCAAGAGGTGGTTTTCGTAATATTTATTGACATAATGAATTTATATTTACCTTCAGAAATTTTTTTCTCTTTTAACATAGAAAATAGAAAGATAAAAAAATCAGAAGCTTAATTACCATCAAATAAATTTATATAACTTGTTTTTTTAAAATTAAAATGTGGAAAGTAAAAAAATACATTATAAAAAAGAGGTTAAGAAAAATAAAAAGAAACCCTTGTAAATTTTTATCAAAACAAAAATGGAAAATTTTCCTAATATTTTTTGTTTTTATTTTAATAGGAACAGCTATGTTATTTTCTCCTTTAAATTTAGATGAGAGTGAAATAGAGAGAGTCAAAGCTGAAACTACCTCAAAACCTAAAACTACTACATCTTCATCAAAATCTTCTTCTGGAAGTTCTATCCAAAAAACAAAACCTCCAGAATTAGTTACTTTAGAACAATTATCAAGTTATCTAGAAAAAAGGGATTTAGTAAAAGAATTGCCAGAAAAAGCTATTCTAAATTTAAGATTATATAATTTTAATACTGGATACAGGGAGTGGGAAATTTCATACACAATTACAAAAGGAAATGCAGAAATTGGATATAATGATGAATCAGATTTAGATATTATTATTCACTCTAAATACTTGCAAGATTTAGCTAAATCAGGAATATGTTCAACAGTTAAAAAAGCAAAAAAAAATGGGGATTTTGCAGCTGATGTTAAAATAGGAACAACTTTATTTATGTGGAAATATAAAAGCATGATGGAATACAAAGATTGTTTTGGAGTATAATGTAGTTTTTATAAAGTGATAATATGTCTTGTAGAAAGTAACTAACCATATACTGAATTTTTAATGATTGTTCT
>CAZQGH010000039.1:0-9355 GCA_964592915.1 Candidatus Woesearchaeota archaeon
GGATTTACTGAGTATAGTATTGGGGGGGATAATTCAGCTCCAACAATAACTTTATCCTATCCAGATAATGATTATTATGAAAATGTAACTAACACCCTTGTGTTTAATTTTACAGTAGATGATGGAAATAATATAGATAATTGTTCATTAATAATTAATAATGAAATTAATGTTACTAATGAAACAATTAGCAAAACTGAAACAAATTACATAACCTCAGTATTATCAAATGGTTATTTTAACTGGAGTGTGAATTGCACTGATGAAATAGGAAATGAAGGAAACTCATCAACAAGAAATTTAACTGTTGATGTAACAACTGATGAGCCAAACATAATTTTATTATCTCCATTAGGAACAATATATGATGATAATCATATAGTCAATTTTACTTATAATGTTAGCCATTCTGTAGCTATAGATAACTGCAGTTTGTATATTAATTCTGTTTTAAATGAAACAGATACATCAATAACAAGAGATGCAAATCAGTCATTTAATTCAATAACTTTTGCAAATGGATATTATAATTGGAATGTAACTTGTATTGATTCAACTGAAAATGCTAATCAGGGTTGGGGTTCAGGAGGCAATTTCACAATAGCTGCTAATATGTCTGTCACATCAACTATGTATCCCACCCTAATCCAAGATAGCACACCAACAAATGTAACTGTTTACGGGCATATTAATTTATCAAATGGTGATGATGCTGTTAATGAATTCATCAATATTTATGTTGATAATGAATTAGTTGATGTGGTTGCAAATGGGACTGCTGGGGGTTTTGGTTTTGGATGGTGGGATTCTGACTGGAGTTATAGGAAGGAAATCACGATACAGGAGAATAATAATACAGATTTAACTGATTATCAGGTTAATTTATCAATAGATACCCAAACTTTAATTCAAGAAGGAAAAATGCAGGATGATTGTGATGATATGAGGTTTGCTGATGAAAATGAAAATGAGTTGTCTTACTGGATTGCAAATCAGAGCAGTTGCAATACTTCCCTAACATCAGTTTGGGTTAAAACTAATTTGAGTGCAGGAGAAAATAATTCTATAGATATATATTACGGGAATCCTGGGGCTATCAATGCAAGTAATGGAACAGCTGTTTTTGAATTATACGATGATTTTGAAGCAGGAAGTGTAAATACGGATGTATGGACTGTTTCTGGAACAGGATATGAACAGACAGGAGGTTTGTTAAGAATCTGGGGTTCAGATTATACTCCTTTGTATTCTAATTCGGATTTTTCAGGAGATATAAGATTAATTTCTACAATAAATCAAGTTAGTAATGGGGACTTTGATAGTGGGGCATGGTTAAGTTATGAAAGCGGGACAACAGGAGATGCAATAATTCTTGATGATTCAGCTGAAGGGAATCAAAATGGACTAATGTCTGGGACTTGGCCAAATATGGATACAACATTTAGTAATAATCCTGTTGAAGGAACATTTCATGAAATTGAAATTTGGAGAATTGGAGGGATTATGTATGGTAAATTTAGAGGCGAGATTGATTCTACTGCCCAGGGTTATGGGACAAATCCTGTTGGGTTTTTCACTGATACAGATGGTTCAGGGAGAGTTGCCGAATACCAGTATATTTTAGTTACAAAATATGCAGGTAAACTTCCTACTCAACAATCAATAGGAAATGAACAAACAGCCGCATCAACAGATTCATCAGGAGATTATAATTATACATTTTCAGTTAATAAAACATATGGCAGTTATGAAGTTCAAGTTAATTTGACATTTAGAGGTATTGATGGTAATTTTACTAACATATTAACTGTAAATGAGGTTGCTCCTCCTAGATTAACAATAGATAATCCTGCTAATCAAACATATTATAGCAATAGCATAAGTTTCAATCTAACATCAAATGAAAATTTAAGTTATTGTTCATACACACTAGATTCAGGAATTAATAATGTGTCAATGCAAATAAATGATTCAAATTTAGGAGCTGGGTATTATAATAGTTCAATTGCGGATGGCTCATATTTAGCTGAACTCTGGTGCAATGATTCAGTTGGGGATATTAATAGTAGCGAATCTGTTGGATTTTCTATATTTACTGGTTTATGTGATTCTGGCGATAATAGTTCAACTTGTATTGTGAATCATACTTATTATTTTACTAATAATGATGAGATTGATGCTGCTAATTTAGTAATAGGAACAATTGGTTCAATTGCTAACTACACAACATCAGTTAGCAATCATGGAGCTTCTGTTCATTTGAATTTATCTGGGAATTTGACTATCTTATCTGGTGGGAATATTACTGGTGGGAATATTAGTATTGTTGGGGAGAGTGTTAATGTTACTAGTGGTGGGAAAATATATACTAGTGGGTTGGGGTGGAAAGGTGGGGATGGCGACCATAGTGATGGTTATGGTCCAGGAGGAGGAGAGGCAGATGGGGATAGAGCAGGAGGGGGGAGTTATGGAGGTTATGGTGGAAGAGGATATTATAACGGATGGAAAACCTCATTTATAGATCCATATGGAAAGCCTTACTTTCCTACAGGTTTTGGAAGTGGTGGAGGTAGAGGATATAATGGCGAGGGAGGGGGTGGAGGGGGGATAATTAAAATAAACATAACAAATGATTTATATTTAGAAGGCGAACTATCTTCAGATGGTTTTGAGGCCACTTCTTATGAAAGTGGAAGTGGTTCAGGGGGCTCTATTTGGTTAATAGCTAATAACATAACAGGAACAGGAAACATAACAGTTGATGGTACAGATGTTGGTGGAGGATCGGGAGGAGGAGGATCTGGAGGAAGAATTGCTTTTGATACTTATATGAGTGGGTTTAATGGTATGATATCTGTTAAAAATAATTATGATGAAAGATATGTGGTAGAAACTTTTGCTAGAGCAGGAACAATCTCTTTTCCAGAATCTTATACCAATAATTTAAATTTAACAAGAAATTTAACTTTAGGAAATAACATAACATACAATTTTGGAAATTTAACAATATCTAGTGATGCTGTTTTAAGTTTAGATGGAAATCCAAATGCAATCGGATCTGGAAATTCAACTTCTAAACATGGAACTGGAGGAATAATAAATGCAGAATCTATCACTATTGAATCTGGAGGTAAAATTTCAGTAGAAGATAAAGGATTTGTTAGGTATTCGGGGCCAGGAAGGGGGGATGCAAATGGGAGAGGAGCTACTTATGGTGGAAGAGGTACGGATAATGTTTTCCCTGTTTATGGGCCATATTTAGAACCAACTGCATTAGGTAGTGGGGGTTCGGGAAGTTATCTTGATACTACTGGAGGGGGAGCAGTTAAACTAAATGTTAGTGATTATATAAAAATAGATGGAATAATAACTTCTAATGCTGTAGATCCTGCAAGTGGTTATCGTAGAGGAGGGGGTTCTGGTGGAAGTATCTGGATTATATCTCCTAATTTAACTGGTTCAGGAACAATAACTACAGATGGGGGGACTGGTGGAAGTGACGGAAGTAGTGGAGGGGGTGGAAGGATTTATTTCTATGTGAATAATTTAACTTATTCAGGAATCCTTTCTTCTAAGGCAGGTACATATAAGGATGCGCAAAACGGAACCATAGTTTTGGAATTCACAGATTCAATTGATTTGACAGGAGCAACAATTGCATCAGGAGTTAATATAGCAAGAAATACAAGTTATGGGAGGATAGTATATTCATTAAACACAACAAATAATGCATCAACAAGTCCAAGTCAGACTGATATGACAACTAACTCAACATTAGTTTCAAGTGCAGATGACTGGATTATTATTAATGATAATAATGCTACAGTATATTCGGAAAATAATGCTAATTTAAATAAATCAGCTCAAATATGGCTGGTTGGAGTTACAGGTTTTGCAACAGCTGAAATAAAAAGAGACGGGGAAAAATGTGATGATTCAATATGCTCATGGAATGATGATGAAGGAAATGATTATTGGTTTAATGTAACCGGATTTACAGAATATAGTATTGGAGAAGTTTCTAATAATGCTCCTGATAATCCTTCTCCTAATTTGGTTTCATTAGACGGAACAAACAAAAGCAGTATAGATTTGAATTGTTCATCGCTGATTACAGATGCAGATGATAATTTGTTAAATGTAACACTAATCTGGTATAAGAATTTTGAAGTGAATTTAACAATAGATTATAATGAATCATATTCAAACGGAACAAGTTTTTCAGCAATATTATCAAATGGAAATTTAACAAAAGGAAATAACTGGAGTTGTTCTATGAGATTGTATGACAGTTCAGATTATTCAGACTGGGTAAATTCGACAAACATAACAATTGTTAATACAGCTCCTGTTGTTTCATTATCAAATCCTGCTAATGGAAATGTTACTACTGACAGAACTCCTGAGTTTTCATGGAGTGGTTCAGATTCAGATTATGACTCAATTGAGTATGAGATAAACATCTCATGTTATTATGGTGGCGGAGGCACTTGCACTGCAGGAAACAGATATGTGGATAAGAATGCTATTGGAACAGATACAATCTATACCCCAACTAATTATTTAGAATATCTGATTGACAATGGCTATTATTATAACTGGACTGTTAGAGGATATGACGGGCAAGAGTATTCTGAATGGGTTTCTGCAGAAAGAAATATTTCAATACAGTCAAATATAGAGATCAGTCTGGAAAATGGAGAAGTAAATTTTGGATATATGAATAATTCTGATTCAGAAAACACAACTGACGGAAGTCCTACCCCAATAACTTTGATAAATGATGGAAATGCTGAAATTAATGTTTCAATCAATTTCACTAATCTGTTTGTTTCAGAATCAAATCCATCTGAATATTTCAAATTTAAAATAAGGAATAACAGTTTAGGATGCTATAAAGATGCAACAGAGGCATGGACACAAGCGTCATCAATTTCAGCAAATGCAATCAATAGCCTGAATTTCACATCTGGTTATCAGTCTGGTTGCAATAATGCTTCAATTGATTTGTTTGTTCAGGTACCTCAGTATGAAACACCAGGAGACAAATCATCAGTAATAACTTTCATTTCAAGATTAGCTGAAATAGGGTTTGGACCAGATTAAACAAATAGAAATGATAAATAAAAAAATCAAAAAAAATGAAAAATAAAAACAGGAAAAAAATGAATGTGAAGAAGCTGGTATTCGGGCAAGTAATTTTCTTATTTGCAATTTTATCAGTATTATATTTGTTATATCCAAAAATTGATATTGAATTAAACGGCAATGTAATCAATTTTGAATCAATAAATGCAAATGTAATTGTTTTATCTGAAAACCCTGATTTTTCAAATCCGAGATATCTGGAAATTAAAGATAATCTATCATTAGCTCTAAACCCCGGAAAATACTACTGGAAAGCTTCAAACAAATTTATTGAAGGTATGGGAAAAGAAGTAACAATTGATTCTGAAGTTGGAATGAAACTTGAAGTTACTGATGAGGAAGAAGCTAATCTGGAAAATGTCGGAAATGTCAAAATCAACATTACAAAAACAAAATCAGGAAAAATGGTAGGGCATATTATCTTGGAAACTGACGAAGAAAGAGAAGTAGAAAATGATGTCAAAGTTAAATATATAGGAGAGCAAGATGAATAAAAATTTAAATGAATTTATGAAAATGAAATTGCTAATCAGAATTTTGATAATTTTCTTAATCATATTCCCATGTGGAACAATAGCTGTTTTACCAGGGGTATCCGGTTTAGGGATTACTCCTGGTAGAACCACAATAGACTTTCAAGAAGGACTGGAAAAAGAGATTTCATTCTCAGTTTTAAACAATGAGCATAAAAATATAGAGGTTATCTTTTTAATTCAGGGAGAGTTGAATGAATCAATTACTCTTTTTGAAAATAATATAGACTTTTTAGCAAGTGAAGAAAGTAAACAATTCACCTATAAAATTAAGTTACCTCAAAATTTAGAACCTGGATTGCATACAGCTGAAATAGTGGCATTTGAAATTCCAAAAGCAAGTAGTGAAGGAACATATGTTGGAGCAACTGTTGCAGTTGTAACTCAACTACATGTTTATGTGCCTTGTCCTGGAAAATGCATTGATGCAACACTAAATGTTTTGGATGCAGAGCAAAATTCAACTGCAACTTTCATAGTTCCTGTAATAAACAGAGGAAAAGTAGGAATAAGAGATGCCAGAGCTATAATAGATATTTATTCTCCACTAAATGAAAAGGTAGGGACAATAGAAACAGATGCAAATTCAATAGATTCAGGAGCAAGAACTGAATTGACAGGAAAATGGGAAGCAAATGTAAATCCAGGAGATTATTTAGCTAAAGTTACAGTATTTTATGATGAAGAATCCAAATCTTTTGAAAAGAAATTTTCAGTTGGCTCACAATTACTAACTATTGAAAGCATTTTAGTAAATGATTTTATTTTGGGGGAAATAGCAAAAATAAGGATATTAGTGGAAAACAGATGGAGTCAGGAATTAAAAGAAGTATTTGCCAATTTGTTGGTATATAATGATAAAAATGAAATAATGTCAGATGTTAAGTCAGCTACAGAAGATGTTCCATCATTAACTAAAAAAGAATTAGTTGCATACTGGGATACTTATGGAGTTGAAGAAGGAGTTTATGATGGGAAATTAATGGTGATTTATGGAGAAAAGTCAGCAGATAAAAATCTGGTTTTGAAAATAAAGGAGGACAGATTGGATATCACAGGAGTAGGATATGCAATAAGACCAAGTGGAGCAGGAGGAATTGATTTGACTACTATACTATTGATACTGGTTATACTATTGTTGTTAGTTAATGTCGCATGGTTTGTGTTTTTCAACAGATTCAGAAAAAGTACTAAAAAAGAATAGTGAAAACAAAAACAAAAAGTTTATAAAGAATAAGTTTGTAAGGATAATGTAAAAGATGGTGTCAGAAAAAGTCATTGTATTATTGTTGGTCGTTGCAATTGTTTTGTCAGTTGTTTCTGTAGTAATCACATTTACAGTGAATTTAGATGAATTAAAACCTCAGCCGAGGATTATAGAGCAAAGAACACCTGATGCAGGAGTAGGCAATGTTCAATTAGTTATTGAAGGGAGTGAAAATGAAACAAGCTGATTTTCTTTTTATTATAGCTATAATTGCTGTATTAGTGGCTTTTTCTAATCTGATAATCACATTAAATACAATTAAAACCTTAACAGGATATGCAACTGAAGAAGGTTCAGCTAATTTAACAATTGAATCTTCAGTTGATATTAATTTTTCAGTAGATTCTGTAAACTGGGGTTCAGGTAGAATTACTGCCGGAGAAAGTTCAGCAATTCTTGTTTCAAACGGAACAGTAGTAAATGGTAACTGGACTGTGGTTGAGGATGGTTTAAGACTGCAAAATCTAGGTAATCAAAATGTGACAATCAATTTAACTGCGCATAAAACAGATGCTGAGTTTATTGGAGGCACTAATCCGGAGTATCAGTGGAATATCTCAAATTACATAGCTGACAGCTGCACTGAATTTGATGTTCCTCTTGGAGATTATTGGGATGTCAATAAAACGCCTGCAGAACCTATGGTTTGCGACCCATTGCAGTTCGGAAGTTCAAATACTGTGGAGATAGACATCAGGTTATACATTCCATTAGACTCTTCACAAGGAGCATTAAGCGATTATATAACTGCCACAGCAGTAGTAGATTCATAGAAAGATATAAAAAACATTTGTTTCTTTATTTTTATATGAGCATTAAAAAGAGGATTTTGATATTAGTGTTATTATTTATTATTAATTTTTCTAATTTTAGCAGTGCAGGTTTAGGATTAACTCCTGCAGTGGTAAATATTGATTTCAAACCAAATTTGCAAACTGAAATCACATACACAATCAGAGAAACTAATCCTGGCATGGTTTTAGAAATTTATACAGCAGGAGAGTTATCTAAATATGCAACTTTAGACAAAAACCAGATAACCGGCTCGGGCAACTTCAAAATAACGTTAAACTTGCCAGAAAATATTGAAACTCCCGGAAAAAACAGAATTGCAGTTGTAGTTAAACAGAAAGTTGATGAAGAGTTAGCAGGAGTAGGGACCTCAATCACAATTGAGGGAGCAATTTTTGTTAATGTTCCTTATCCTGGCAAGTATGCTGAAATAGAATTATCAGCTCATAATGCAAATGTTGGTGAACCAGTAACTTTTGAAATAAATATAGAGAATAAAGGCAAGGAAACAATTTACTTTGCTCCTGAAATAGATATTTATTCTCAGAATGAATTTGCTGAAAAATTAACATTAAAACAAAGAATATTAGAAAGTCAGGAAGTTATTAAACTGAAAAAAAGTTTAGATACTGCTGATTACAAACCAGGAGATTATAAAGCTGTAGCAAGAATAAATTATGGCGAGGAAAAAACAGATGAAAAAGAGTTTAGATTAGGCACTTTATATGTGAAAACAATAAATTATTCAGATAAAGTATTAATAGGAGGATTGCAAAAATTTGAAATTAGAATTGAGAGTAACTGGAATGATAAGATAAAAGATGTGTATGCAAATGTTTCAATAATTAAAAATTCAAGTGTTTTTTCAAGCTTTAAAACCTCTCCGACCAGCTTAAATCCATGGAGTAAAGGAGATTTAACTGGTTTTATAGATTCAACTAATTTTTCAGAAGGGGCATATAAAGCTGATATAAATCTGATTTATTTAGGAAGAAACAGCTCAAGTCAGGGAGATGTTGAGTTTTATAAAGAAAAATCCGATTTAATTCTAATTTTATTAATAGTAGGGGGGATAATCTTGTTATTGGCTGTTGTATTTATAATAGTAAAATTAATTAAAAATGGACAAAAAATTAAAAAATAGATACTTTATTTCAGCAGTAATAATATTAATTTTAAGTTTAATCTTTTTAATTTTAACTTTATATAGCAATTTTTCTTATTTAGATAAGAAAACTTTTGAAGCAAGTTTAGAAGTATCAGATACAACAGGATTTGATTTAAATGATACAGCTTTAACTTTTGGAAATCTAATTCCCGGTTCAAAATCCACAAGAAATATCATAATTGAAAATAATTATGGTTTTCCAATTTATTTAACAATAAAAGCACGAGGAGAAATTGCAGAATTTTTAGATTTTGAGAGAATAGTAGAAGTTGAGAAAAATGAAACTAAGAAAATAGGATTTACAGCTTCTATATCTCAAAATGCTTCAGGCACTTATACAGGAGAAGTAATAGTAACAATAAAAGAACTGGAGATAAGTGAAATCTGAAAACGTGTTCTGTAGAAAGTAACTAACCATATACTGAATTTTTAATGATTGTTCTAAAT
>CAZQGH010000040.1:0-5450 GCA_964592915.1 Candidatus Woesearchaeota archaeon
ATAAAGTTATTGTTGGAGCTGAATTATCCCCCCCAATACTATACTCAGTAAATCCAGTTACATTAAATCCATAATCATTTCCTTCATCGTCATTCCATGCACATATTGAAGCTGAGCATGATTCCCCATCTCTTTTTATTTCAGCTGTTGCAAAACCTGTAACTCCAACCAGCCATATTTGAGCTGATTTATTTAAATTAGCATTATTTTCCGAATATACTGTAGCATTATTATCATTAATAATAATCCAGTCATCTGCACTTGAAACTAATGTTGAGTTAGTTGTCATATCAGTCTGACTTGGACTTGTTGATGCATTATTTGTTGTGTTTAATGAATATACTATCCTTCCATATGAACTATTTCTTGCTATATTAACTCCTGATGCAATTGTTGCTCCTGTTAAGTCTATTGAATCTGTGAATTCTATTACTATAGTTCCGTTTTGGCCGTTTTCAGCTGAACTGCCCGGACCAAACCCCCCTTTATTTGAAACTAAACCACTGAAAGATATATTTTTAGAGAGGATATATATTCTTCCTCCACCTCCTCCTCCGCCCTCTCCGCCACCACTTACATCTCCCCCCGATCCCCCATCTAAATCAATACTTCCATCTCCTGAAAAACTATCGGTAACTATTCTTACTCCTCCAGCTGAACCTCCCCCTGATGCACCATACCAATCTCTACCAGTACCTTCGCTACCATTAGCCCTTATAGTTCCATTCAAAATTAAAATATCTGCATTAATTAAAACTGCTCCTGCTCCAGAACCGCCTGATCCACTTCCTCCACCTCCCCCAGGACTTCCTATTCTTATTGCTTCAAGATAATTGCCATATACTGTAGTTTCGCTATTATCATTATCAGTCGCTGCGCCACCATATCCTCCATAACTCCCTCCACCTCCCCCATCATACCTATCACCGTCATTATCCCCTTTTCCAGGGCCATAACCATATCTATATCCCAAATAACTAACATCTATTTTTCCACCTGATTTAAGTATTAGTTTAGTTAAGTTTAATTCCAAGTAGTAAGTAAAATTTTTATAATTAGCAGAATGAGTCAGACCCCCACCATCTCCCACAGTCAGGTTTTGCAAATTCTCAATAGTACTTCCATTATTTATTGCCAGAGTCCAGTTTATAACAGTATATTCTTCAGTTATAATTATATTTCCATTGTTAATCAATTTAGAATCAATATCTCCGTCCCCAATAACATTTGTATTGGTCAAATTCAATTCAACTGATTTATTATGAATTTCTAAATTGCCCTTATTCCTTATTGTAATATTCTCAAAAGTATGTGTCCCTGATGGTAATCTTGCTCCAAAATCACTTCTAAAATCAATGTGGTCCCCTATAAGATGATTATTATTATCTATAATTAAATCCCCGTCTGTTTGACTTGCTGATTTTTTGTAAATTGTTCCTGAAGCACCGTACTGATACCCATACCCCCCAAAAGCATTTAATTCTCCTGTAAAAGAACTTGAATCATAATGTATTGCTATTCTACCTCCTGAACCTCCGCCACCATTACTAGTAGAATTGCCACCATTAGAAACTATTTTTCCATTCCCAGTTAGATTATTAGCATATATCTTTATGCTTCCCCCTGAACCCCCTCCCCTAGCTGCACGATGAGGGCACCCATCCCCATTAGTATCCGTTTTCCCTGTAACTTTTAAAGTGCCATCAACAATAATTTCACTAGTAACATTAAGATAAATAATTCCTCCACCATCTCCAACCCCGCTACTACAAGCTAAAGATCCTCCTGAACCAAAATTATCTGGTGTTGAATATGATCCATAAGAATTCCCTCCTGAGTATGTTGCTCCAGAACCGCCTTTTCCTCCATAACCTGCACCTCCTGCATATTGACTATTACCAGCACTTTGACCAGTTCCAGGCCCCTCCCCAGCCACATAACCCAACCCACTCCCACTTATCAATCCTCCTCCAGTAACATTAACTGACTCCCCAACAATGCTAATATTCCCCCCAGTAATATTACCACCAGATAAGATAGTCAAATTCCCAGATAAATTCAAGTGAATTGATGCACCATGATTTGATACTGATGTTGTGTAGTTAGCTATACTTCCATTAGTTCCAATTACTAAATTAGTAATATTTAATATTTCATTATCTGTAAAATAATAAGTATGATTTACAATACAAGTTGTTGAATACAATCCAGAATCGCAAATTCCTTCTGTTCCTGTTGAATTCACAGTATAATATCTAGTTGTAGTTACATTCATATTATTAGAATCATTATTCCATGTAATCCACTCATAACTATAATCTCCTGATGAACCTAATGAAACAGAAACATTGTACATGTTTGAAGTTTCATTTAATGCTGTATGGTTTGTTCCATCAATCTGCAAATACACAGTTCCGTTTGTATTTGCAACACTAACATTGAATTTAGCTTCTCCTGAATCCTGCAATGTTCCGTTGTTATCCCAGAAATTTGTGAATATTGGATATATTGTATCAATTGTAAATCCTACTGATTCAGTATTATTAATATCCCCAACTGAATCATTGCACCAGAGTTCAGCTAAATATGAGCCATCCGCAATTGAACTATTAACATGCCCCGCTCCTAAATTTGAATCATTTATTTCCATTGACACATTATTAATTCCTGAATCTAGTGTTAATGAGCAATATGATAAATTTTCATTTGAAGTTAGATTGAAACTTATGCTTGACTGAGCATAAGTTGTGTTTGCTGGTGAATCAATTGTTAATTCAGGAGGATTATCAATTTCATTCACAGTATAATATCTAGTTGTAGTTACATTCATATTATTAGAATCATTATTCCATGTAATCCACTCATAACTATAATCTCCTGATGAACCTAATGAAACAGAAACATTGTACATGTTTGAAGTTTCATTTAATGCTGTATGGTTTGTTCCATCAATCTGCAAATACACAGTTCCGTTTGTATTTGCAACACTAACATTGAATTTAGCTTCTCCTGAATCCTGCAATGTTCCGTTGTTATCCCAGAAATTTGTGAATATTGGATATATTGTATCAATTGTAAATCCTACTGATTCGTCTGAATCAATTTCATTGTTAGTACCATTACACAAGAATTCAGCTAAATATGAGCCATCTGCAATTGATGTGTTAGTATAATTAGCTCCTGTCAAACTGGAATTAACAGTCATACTTAAATTTGTAATTCCTGAATCTAGTGTGTAATTACAATATGATAAGTTTTCATTACTTGAAATATTAAATTCCATCCAGGAATGAGCATAAGTTGAATTAACTGGAAAATTGATTGTTAATTCAGGAGAGGTACTTAATGTTGCCTGCCACGATAAGAAAGGATATCCCTCATTTTCATTTGGATGAATATTCCATATATCATCATCATTAGAATCATCATTTGGATTATTTACAAAATCCCATGCTGAATCTAATCCTTCTGTTGCAGTATCTGTGAATGTAGCAACATCTTTCATTTCTGCAGTTGTTTTTCCTGTTCCACCAGCACTTGTAGCTTGCCCTGATGTTTCTGTATCCCAGAATGAATTACTGCATGAACCATCAGTAAAAGATCCGACTAATCCCCCAGCACCAGCAACAGCTCCTGTTGAATATGAATTATCTATTATCCCAGCAAGTTGGTCTCCTACTAATCCCCCAGCATTTGTGCCAGAAACATTTCCTGTTGCATATGAATTGTTTACTGAACCTACTGTAATTCCAACTAATCCTCCTGCATAATCGCTAGTTGCATTGCCAGTTGCATACGAGTTATTAAAATATCCCCCAGCTAGTCCTGCTAAACCTCCTGCATAATCATCTGCTGCTTCTACATTGCCAGTTGAATATGAATCATAAACATCACTAGCTGCTCCAGCCAATCCGCCAGCATAATCATCTCCAGCATAAACCGTACAACTAGAAGAAGAATTATAAATTGTGCCCTCCGAATATCCCCCTAATCCTCCTGCAAAATCATCATTTGCTCTCACATATCCTGATGAATGGAAATTATTTATTATGCCAGAATTCCTTCCGATAGCGCATCCTACATAGCTATTCCCGCTTATATTTAAACTCACAAGCCAGCTATTTTCTATTTTCCCAGCAGAACCAACATAACCAAACAAACCCACATAATTTGTAGAACCTCTGTTTATAAATAATTCAGTAATATTATATCCTTTTCCATCAAAAGTTCCTGCGAAATAAGGACTACTCTGCCCCACAGGCAAAAACCCAGCCCCACCATTCCAATTAACAGTATCAGAACAATTGATGTTATTTAACAAGTAAAAATCCCCATTCAGTGTTTTATTCATATCCTGCAAATCAGTGCAGTTTCCAATTGAATTGTTATAATACTGAACTGTATAATTAGATGAAGCAAAATCACAATTTAAATTGCTATCGCAAACATAATAATTCCATTCATAATCATCATACTTATTGAATGTTATTGAAATGTTTGATTCATTGAATGTTCCTGTTATTGTTCCGTATGTATTATTATAAACTGAAGTTGAATTCCATACATATAATGTGTAATTAGATAATTCTGTATTTGTTACATTCATAGCTAAATAAACTGATGAATTAGGAGTTGCATAATTATTTTCTGGAGAAACTAGTGTTACAACAGGTTCAATAGTATCTAAAATAGTAAAAACATCATCATAATTTTGTTCATTAGTTATATTAACAGTATGATTAATTGTTCCGATTGTTGAATTAACTGCATAAATATTATATAAAGAATAATAAGTTCTTGTTCCTCCATAATTTATATAATCAATCAGCTCCCCTTTCCCAGTCCATCCTGATAAGTTTGTTGTAAGATTTTCAATTAAATCTCCTGTTACATTATAAGCAGATATGTTTGCATTTGCAACATCATTTCCATTAGAATCATTTGCATATGCTTTATAATACCATTTTCTTATTAATTGGGTATTTGTTCCAGTAACAACTTCTTTTGAAATATCATATGAAACATTGATAAAAGTATTATTCAATGCCTCTCCATTTGTTCTCTCAACTCTTGCGTTATCCCCATCAACATTTTCAATAAAAACATCTCTGAACAAATTATGCTGTGAATTTGCAGTTGAATCACTTCTAACCCATATTCCCCTTCCTGAATTTGTTGTATAATTAATATAAACATTTTCAAAAACATTATAATTGCTTCTCCTATTATAAACACAGGCATAACTTGAAGACTGAGAGCAATTCCACATAGTTATGTTTGTTAATTGACTGTTTGAGCTTTCGTAAAGATAAATTCCAGAATTTGAATTTGAATTTGCTGTTATATCTGTTAATTGATTGTTGTTTGAGCTCCAGAAAAGATAAATCCCATTCCAAGAATTTGAATTTGCTGTTATATCAGTTAGATTGTTGTTTGAGCTTGAGTAAAGA
>CAZQGH010000040.1:5550-9338 GCA_964592915.1 Candidatus Woesearchaeota archaeon
TGCTGTTATGTTTGTTAACTGGTTGTTGTTTGAGCTTGATTGAAGATAAATTCCAAATCTATTCAAACTTGCATTTACATTTTCAATTTTTCCATTTTCATTTGATTTAAAATAAATTCCGTATCTGTTTTGAGTTGTCAAAGCTGATTCTCCTCTTGAAACTGTTAAATTTCTTGCAATTGTCCCATTATATCCATTTACATAAACCCCGTAATATGTTGTTGCTGAATCCTGATTCCCGTAAGTAATCTTATTTCCCTGCCCTTCTAATGTTACATTATCAGCTGAGATTATGAGACAGGTTTCAGTAGTAGAAACATCCTGAGTTAAATTATACTGAGAATTAGGAACTCCTAATTCTCTGCACGTATTTATCCCCAAATCTGTGTTTATTGTAAATCTTATTGATTCAGTATTATTAATATTATTATAAGAATCATTACACCAGAATTGAGCTAAATATGAGCCATCAGCAATTGAATCATTAAACCATACAGCTCCTGTTTTGCTGTTATTAATAGTTAAAGTATAATTATTAATCCCTGAATCTAATGTAACAGAACAATAACTTAAATTTTCATTTGAACTTATGTTGAAATCTAATTGATTAACAAAATAAGTTGTATTAGCAGGACTTACAATTGTTAATTCTGGAGGAGCAGTATCTTTCCAGAATGTTACAGATGATGAATTAATATTATTAGCAGAATCATTTACATAAACAAACCATGTATTGCTCCCTTCAGTTGAAGTTAAACTAGTTAAGTTATCACCGCAAGTAACACTTGTATTTGTTAAACCTAAATCTAAACTATACCAGCAAGCACTATAATCATCTGTTCCAGTTACAGAAAAATTCATAGTTGATATGTTTATTATATAAGTTGTATTTCCAGGATAAGTCAGATTTATACCAGGATATACAGTATCAATTGAAAATCCTACAAATTCAGTATTATTAATATTGTTGTATGAATCATTGCACCAGAATTCAGCTAAATATGAACCATCTGCTATTGATGTGTTAGTATAATTAGCTCCTGTCAAACTGGCATTAACAGTCATACTTAAATTTGTAATTCCTGAATCTAGTGTGTAATTACAATATGATAAGTTTTCATTACTTGAAATATTAAATTCCATCCAGGAATGAGCATAAGTTGAATTAACTGGAAAATTGATTGTTAATTCAGGAGCCACAACATCTTCAATTGTTTTTTCAGTTGAATTTTTTCCAGTTCCGATATTATTGCCATCAAATGGAATCACCTCGCACTTCCAAACATCCTCATAGCTTGTATTTCCTGAATCTAAAATGTGGTCTGAAGTGATGTTGTTTATAATTGATTTGCCTGCAATGATTAGATTAGTCTGGTTATTTTTATACCATGTCAGATTAACAGTTAAAACATCATTTGAATTATCATCCACAACCCTGAATGAACAATTTAAATCATCATCTTCATCAGCTGTTTCTAATGGGGTAATGATGGGGGTAGTTGTAGAGGGAATTGCATTTGCTTCAATTGAAATATTAAAGGCATCAGTAAAGTTTGAAATGTTTAAATCTGATGTCAAGTTTGTAAATGCTATTAATTCATACAAACCGGGAGAACCAGAAGCATTAACATAAAAAATAATAACTTCAGACTCATCTTTGCTTAATGAACTATTATAAGGATTGGAAACATTTGTATAAAATGGTGTTCCAGAAGAATTAATAACAGATTTTGATAATCTATAGCTGATATTCAAATAAGGCCTGAATGATGCTGTTGAATATTCTTTTGAAGCAATCCTGGCATTTCTCTGAGTTACATCAAATTCCTGAGTTGTATTAACCCTTAATAATAACTGAACAGTTTCATTATTTTGATTCCTCTTGACAAAATCAGTTAAACCCCAATCATACCATGCTGAACCAGAACTTAATGAAGCAGTATCTAAAATGCTTAAATTGCATAAACTATTATTATCATAAACTCCGCAAGGTCTTGTATTATTGTTTATATCTGATTCTTGCCAGGTGTCATTATATACTTCAAAAACATCAACTAAAATTGAATTTTGAACCGAAATAGCATACAAATGTAAAGAAGCAGAATAAATTTCTGCATCTGAAGGCAAAGAAGACATATTAAACCTCATATATGACGACTCAATCATATTAACTGAGTTGCAAGAATAACCATTTTCATTTGCTATATATAAATCTCCTGATGAATCTCCTACAGTACAGTCACTTCTTGCATCCTCTGTAATTTCAGTATCTGCATCCTGCAAAATCAAATCAGTAAAAGGATTCTGGAACAAACTCATATTAATTATATTGCAATTAAAATCTCTACAAGTTAAATTTAATGTAACATTGAAAAAATTTCCTCTTGTTATATTAATATTTCCATCAGGATACAACAAATCTAAATCAAGACTAGATTCAGGTCCTTCAATACTAATATTCCAAACCGAAGTATAATTTGAAACACTAAAATCTGAAGTTAAGTTTGCATAAACAAAAAACTCATGTGAGTTGTCTAAATCACCAGTAGCATTTACCCACCAGCTAATTACTTGAGATTCCCCTAAATTCAGTGATATATTATAGGGATTGGAAACATTTGTATAAAACGGATTGCCAGAATTCATAGGAACTAATCCTGATTTAACTACAATTTCATTATTAATTCCTACTTCAGCATAATCAACAGAAATTGTTGAGGATGCAGTTCCATTTAATATGAAATACATTTCATCTGAACCATTTACAAAATTATCTGTGTCGTGTATTGTATAAGATAAATTACACTGTATTGGAGGGTCTCCCTCGCAAATATCTGTATTATTAAAATGAACAAATTTTGATGATGTGAAATTCCATCCATACATCATTTGGACTGGACCCTGCCAGTCTACTACTGTTCTTATTGAGATGTTATTTAATCCAGATTCAGATATTGCGAATTTAAATTTTTGATAGGGATGTTTACTACAGGGAGTACTGCCAATGCAACTTCCCGTATACGCACACCAGTAATTATCAGAAGTCTGGAAATAATTTCCTGATTCACAATCTGCCTGACTTAATGATGCACAATCATCTACAGGTGTTAATATAGAACAATCATATCCCCCAAATCCTTCTTGAATGACTTCTTCTGAATCTTCATCACTTACTTCATCTAATTCATTTTGAGAAAATGCTGTTGTAATGTTATCCACAGAAGTTATTTTTACTATATATGCATCTTTAAATGCATTATTCCCTGTCGAATTTGGCACATAAGACTGGTAAGGATCCAAACTTACATTTATATCCCCACAATAAGCATTTTGACAAGAAACATTAACTTCAACAAAGAACGACTCATTTTGAATAACAGTTAAATTAGAAGTAGGAGTAATCCAATCTATAGTTATCACAGGAGTTTCATTTACATAAAAATCAATAAATTCAGTATGATTTTCATTACCTGATGAATCATTGCAATATGCATTAATTGTATAAGAATTTCCTGAGCTAACTCCTCCTGTAGAATTAAAATCTTTACCTCCATTAATCTGCATTGAATAATTGCTAATTCCAGAATCATTTGAAAATTCACAATAACCTTCCTCATTCAGTGTAAAATTAATTTCTACTAAGGAAACTGTATAGGCATAAGATGAGTTCTCAGGTTTATTTATTATAACTTGTGGAGAATCTGCATCTCCTGTTACAGTGTAATAAAAATCCTGAGTTGTGTTAAGATTATTATCAGTTCCGTTTCCATATGAAGAAATATTATAAA
>CAZQGH010000041.1:0-8944 GCA_964592915.1 Candidatus Woesearchaeota archaeon
TAATCATAGAAACCTTTATTGAATTATTGAATAAGAGATATTCTAACAAAAAATGAAAAAGTTTAAAAATAGACATTATATAGTAATAACATGGGAATTTTAACCGGAATAGTAAAAACAGCAAAAAAAGTTTATAATGAAGTAACTAATAATAGAATTGATGAAAAACATAAAAGAAGTTACAGATGGTATCAGGCATTAAGAAGAATATCAGCTCAGTCAGATGTGGAAGGAGGAATTTCTTATTTCAGACAAGAAATAAGGCAGAATAGTAAGATAAATTCGGCTATGGAGGCATTTGCTAAATATCAGGGAAAAGATTTTAATCAGGTTACAGGAAGGTTATATAATCAATTGCACAATGTGTATAGTGGAATAACTGGTTTGGAAGAATTTGCACAAGCAAGAGAACAAGTGATTGCTAAAAGAGAAAAAGCAAGACAAGAAGCAAGAAAAAAACAGGAGTATATAATCAAATTAGAAAATCTTGTATTAAACGAGATAACTTTAAATCAAGAAAAAGTAAAACAGAATCTGAATACTCTATGAATGGAAAAAGTAAAGATTATTTAAACAATACTCAAATTCCTGAGCAAATAATAAAAAGAACTAAACAAAAGGAAAAAAACCAGGATTTTTAAAAACTAATTTAAAGAAAGTTTTTTCAAAAAGAAATATGAGATATGCTGCAGGAGAAACTTTTCATCTTGCAACTTTAGCAACAGGATTGTTGGGTGCTCGTTATATTATTAATAACGGAGTAGCAGATGAACACGGATTGGCTGCAATAGGTTTAGGGACTTTGACAGCTATATTATTTGGCATTGGTGGTGATCTTAAAAAACCCCCAGCTTCTGCCTAACCAAACACTTATAAATGCTAATTGTTCTGCCCTACCAACCTAAATATAACTTTAAAAATGATACAAAAAGGAAAAATAGTAGAAGTAGAATATGAAGGAAAATTTGATAATGGAAAGGTTTTTGACACTTCTAAACACGGAGAACATTCCCATCCATTACAATTTGAAATAGGAGCAAATCAGGTAATACC
This sequence comes from Candidatus Woesearchaeota archaeon, assembly GCA_964592915.1. Taxonomy (GTDB): domain Archaea; phylum Nanobdellota; class Nanobdellia; order Pacearchaeales; family GW2011-AR1; genus CAZQGH01. The sequence continues at coordinate 1,054 of CAZQGH010000041.1, forward strand.
AGGATTTGAAAAAGCAGTTGCAGGAATGAAAAAAGGAGAAACTAAGACAATTAAGTTGAAACCTGAACAAGCTTACGGACAGCCGAATCCCGATTTGATAAGAGAATTACCAAAACAAGGATTGCCAGAACAAGCTAAAGAAGGAATGATGATTGGCTTAACTTTACCAGATGGGAAGCAGGTTCCCGGGAAAATTGTTAAAATTAACAAAGATAAAGTTAAACTTGATTTAAATCATCCATTAGCAGGAAAAACCTTAAATTTTGAAATCAAAATACTAGATGTAAAAGATAGATAATCTTTTATTTTTTTCTTATCTTTTATTTTTTACTAAAAATTCATCTAAAGCAAAAATACGAACATGGCTCCCAGTCAATACCCAAACCTGCAACTAATCCATTAACTAAAAAGCCAATCTCCCTACAATTAATCCCGCAGGAATAAATAATCCGCCAAGGACATCCTTTATCCTTTTTTTTAACCTGCTTTTCTGTTTGTCTTGCCACAGGACATATGTCTGGTGGCCGCACATTAAAATAAAAAAGTTTAAAAACTAATTAAATATAAAAAAATAAAATAATCAATACATAAATGGAACCGAAAAATTTTTTATTTATTTCTTGGGATGCTTTAACAGCAGATATTGCTTGGCAAGTTTCTAAATTAGGGCATAATGTGAAATATTATATTAGAGAGAATGATGATAAAGAAGTAGCTGATGGATTTGTTCAAAAAGTGGATAACTGGGAGCAGGAAGTTGAATGGGCAGATATAATTATTTTTGATGATGTTTTAGGGCAGGGAAAAATAGCTAAACAACTAAGAGAAAAAGGAAAATTAGTAGTAGGAGGAACTCCTTATACGGATATGTTAGAAGATGACAGAGCATTTGGGCAGGAAGAACTGAAAAAATTAGGAATTTCAATAATCCCTTATCAAAACTTCACTTCATTTGATGAAGCAATTGAATATGTCAGAAGTAATCCAAGCAGATATGTAATTAAACCAAGCGGAGAAGCTCAGAATATAAAAGGATTGTTGTTTGTAGGAGAAGAAGAAGATGGAAGAGATGTAATCCAAGTGTTGAATGATTATAAAAAAGCTTTGTCGAAAAAAATACCTGTATTTCAACTGCAAAAAAGAATCAAAGGGGTAGAAATAGCAGTTGGAGCGTTTTTCAATGGAAAGCAGTTTGTTTATCCGATAAATGTTAATTTTGAGCATAAAAAATTATTTCCAGGAAATTTAGGCCCTTCAACAGGAGAAATGGGAACTTCAATGTTTTGGTCTTCTCCAAACAAAATATTTAATCAGACATTAAAAAAATTAGAATCCAAACTAGCAGAAGAAAACTATGTAGGATATATAGATTTAAACTGCATAGTAAATGGAAATGGCATTTATCCATTAGAATTTACAGCAAGATTCGGTTATCCAACTATTTCAATACAGCAAGAAGGGCTAATCACTCCAATTGACGAGTTTTTGTTTGGATTAGCTTCTGGAACTTTGACTTCATTTAAAGCAAAAAAAGGATTTCAAATAGGAGTCAGAATTGTAGTTCCTCCGTTTCCATTCAAAGACAAGAAAACATTTGAAATCCGTTCCAAAGACTCTATAATTTATTTCAAAAAACCAACTGAAGGAGTCCATATTGAGGATGTGAAAAAAATAAATGATGAATGGATTATAACAGGAAATTCAGGGGTTATTCTGATTGTTTGCGGAACAGGGCAAACAATGATACAAGCTCAAAATCAGGTGTATAACAGAATAAAAAATATACGAATCCCTCATATGTATTACAGGGATGACATTGGAGAAAGATGGTTTGAAGATTCAGATAAATTGCATAACTGGGGATGTTTAAGAGAAAGTTAATCTGCTTTTTCAGTTTCAATAATCCCATCATCAAAACTAAATTTAACAGGTAAGAACTGTTCAATAACATAAGCATTTGTTTTGGCATGTTTAGTTATCTCGCTAGTTTTGTATTTTCCTCCTAAAAAAGCCAGATAAACCATTAACTGATCAGCTGCATATTTATCTACAGCTGCATCAGATTTATATTCAGATAAAAATCGTTCAGCAGCTTCTTTTCCCACTAATTCAGCTTTTTTTCCTTTTTCACCTAAATTATCCACGCCAATTATAGTAGGATAAGATTTAATTAAAATTCCAGAACCGTAATCTTCTCCTTTATACTCTACTTTAGTATTTTTTTTCAAATCTAATTCCTCTAAAACATCTAAAGCAGAAGCCATCTGTCTTTTTGCAACTTTTCTGCTTTCAAGATTAATTGTTGCAAAAGAATAAACATCTAATTTTTTTATTTCTTTTTTAGTTTCATTTATTTCTTTTCTTTCTTTCCATGGCTTAATTTCACATAAAGTTAAAGCTCCTCCCCACGGATAAAATCCATTTTTTTTAATTTTTATTTCTCCAGAAAAACCATATTTCTTCAGTTTCTCAATTAATATTTCTTTTAAATATAAAACTGATGGAGCCCATTTGTTCCAGGTTCCTCCTCCTTTAACTTCAATCTGAAGTTCTTTTTCTAATTTTAATGATAAAGGCAATAAAACTGACAATAATAATGCAGTAGAACCGGCAGTTTCAATGTTTACTTCAATTTTCTTTTTGTTCTTGAATTTTCCAGGTTTAAAATAAAATTGTTTTGCATTTTTAAATGCATTATGTTCAGTTTCAAATAATTCAGATAAAGCATTAATTGACTGCATATGCTGCTCTTTTAATCCAGGATTAGGGCGATTTTTTCTTATATTCTTAACTTCAAATCTTTTGCCAGTTAAAACTGATAAAGTCAAAGCAGTTCTGACTATCTGTCCTCCTCCTTCTAAATAATCTCCTTTTAATTTAATCATTTTCTTAACCTATTTTGTCAATTTTTTTCAAGATTCTATTAAAACTATCTATTTTGAATGTTTTATTCCCAGTTTTTACAATCAAATACTGATGAATTGTCCATCATTTAATAAATTCTCTTACTACTAAAATATCTTCTTCTTTAAATTGTTTAGCATTAAAAAGCAAATTTGAAATAATCAAGTTCTGTGAATGACAATATCCAAATTTTTTATCAGCTAATGCTTTTTCTGGATTAAAATTAAAAAAATACAGGATATTTGGTAACTCAATTTTTTTGTTCAATTGATTTTGATGAAACATAATTGCAAATATTTTTTAAGATTTTTTCTTTATCTCCATTTTTAAATCTTTTAGATACCTGTTTTAATTTATCGGAGGTTTTTAGTTTATGTTTAAGTAAGTAATTTGGCAAGATAATAAATGGAACACCTTTTGCAATTAAAAAATATGAAATAACGAAACAAAATAAAATCATAAAATAAAGAATCTTGCAACTTTATATGATATCTCAAATCCTAAATATTTTTTAAACAATCTTGGTTTGGAATTTGTGATTTTTTCATTTTCTCCATTGCTCCTAATTATTCTCTGTTCTGATAATGTTAAAGGACACATAGATAGGGGTAAGTTGCTCAAACCTACTAAGATTAAATAACCAGCTCCAATCAATTTAAATTTAGTAAAAAATAATAAATATACAGCTACAAACCACAAAACAACTATTAGTCCGTGTATTTTCCTTAATAAAACCAATTAATTCATCTTAGTGCAAATCTAATTCCTCATTAACAAGAGAATCAGCTATTTGGATAAATTTATTTTCTCTTTTAACATGATTATACTTAATATAATTAAATTTATTTTCTTTTTTCTTAACTTTTTCATAAAGATGTTTTATGTTTTTACTTTTAACTTTGTATCTTCCAGTTAATTGCATGAAAACTAATTCAGAATCAACATAAAATTCAGCTTTTTTATCTTTTTTCAAGCATAAATCCATGGTTTTCAGTAAAGCTAAATATTCAGCCTGGTTATTTGTTTTAATTCCCAAATATTTCTTATATTTCTTAATAATTTCATTATTTTCAACTAAAACAATTCCAATTGCAGCTTTTCCAGGGTTGTTTCTTGAACCTCCGTCACTATAGCTTATAATCATTTTTTATTCAGCTTTCTGATTTTTTTACAAAAAGCATTTATTTTTTTCATTTTTTCATTTTCATTAAGTTTCTTGCTAATCTCTAATACTGCTAAGGGTTTTTTAGTTAGTGATTCCATTTGTTTGAAAGCATTATTTTGTTTATCGTCGCATGAACAAAAAAAGGCAATTGTCTTAAATTTATTTTCAGATAAATAAGTTCTGACAGCAGGAGTTACAGTTCCCGCCCATATAGGAGTTCCAATAACAACTAAATCATGCTTTTCCGGTTTTTTGTTGTAAAGAATTTTTGTTTTGAATTTTAATAATGAAGCTAAACTGCCAAACAAATAAACTAATTTGCTATCTCTATTCTTTAAATCAATAATCTCATCAGTTTCAGATTTTAATTTTTCAGCTATTGTTTTACCAATCTCTTTTGTTTTCCCGGTTCTTGTATAATATGTTAATAACATTTATATTGACAAATAATTTAAAACTGCAGCAAATAAAACCCATAACAGATAAGGAATCAACAAATATGAAGCTAATTTGCTTTCTTTATACGCAACAAAAATCATCAGTATAATTGAAAAAATCAATAAAAAAATGTCAAAAAATGCCAACAAAGGATTTTGCAATTCAAAGTAAAACAAGCTCCACAAAATATTCAGAATAAAATTAATTCCATAAACCGCAATAATCACTGCTTTCTTTTCTGAATTTACCAAAGCAAAATAAAATGAAAGAGCAATTAAAAAAAATAATATATTCCATACAATTGGAAAAACAAAATCAGGAGGAGTTATTTCAGGTTTTGTCTGTTCAAACCATTCAGAATCTGTGTTGCTTGTAAATAAACTCCCTATAAATGCAATTAAAAAAACAATAAAAAAACTAATAACAAGATATTTCCAATTAATTTTCATTTTCTTTTATAGTTCTAACTAACTATAATTTATAAATCTAATTAAAATAAACAAGAAATAAAATTATCTTTCTTTTCTTGGTCTAGCTTCGCTTACCTTGATTTCTCTTCCTTCTACTTCTTTCCCATTCATAGCTTCAATAGCTTTTTTAGCTTTTTCTTCATCTTCTATAGTAACAAAGCCGAATCCTTTCGACCTTCCAGAAAATCTATCACTAATTAAACTAACTTCGCTTGGTTCATATTCTTCAAACAGTTCTTTTAACTGTTTTTCATTAACACTAAATGGCAAATTGCCGATATAAAGTTTCATTTTTCCTCCAAAATTTAATTTGTATTAGAATTCACAATCCTATACATTATATAAAATTAATCACCCTTTTTAAATCTGACTATTTTTCTAAATTATTCTAATGGGTGGGATATATGTCTGTAGAGAGCACAAACACAGTATAATAAATAAGTTTATAAACTAACTAAAAATATGTTAAACAGGTGTTAATACCTCAAATAAATACAAGGAGTTAAAAATGGCATTTAATCAAGACAGAGAAATGCATAAAGCAAAGTGTAGTGATTGTGGCAAAGAGACAGAAGTTCCTTTCAAACCGGACAAAGACAGGCCAGTATATTGTAAAGATTGCTTTGCAAAGCATAGGAAAAGTCCAAAAAGAAACTATAGATAATACAGGCAAATTTAATTTTTTTTATTGCCCAAACTTGGTTTTTTATTTTTCTATTAAATCTTCAAAGTCATCATCATCTTCATCTCTCCTATAACTAATACTACTTCCATCTTTAAAATCAACTCTGATTAAAACCCCTTTAACTTCTTTATCTAAATATAATGTTTCACCAAATTTCGAAATAATCTTTCTCTTAATCTTGCTTTCTTTATCGCTCACTTTCATACTAAAAAAAATTTAATTTAGTTTATAAATTCATTTGCATCAAAAAATATTTTTTATACCATATAAAAGTTTAAATGCAAATTGATTAAATAGTAGTATCAAGATTTTCTTCTAATCGAATAACTAGCTGTTAAACAAAGCGCTTCTGCTAAAGAAAACTCTCGGCCTTTCTTTAATTTTTAAACCTATTTTTTTTCCTAAATCAATTGTTTTTTGAAACTCTTTTGAAGAAACTCTGAATTTGGGCTCAATAATAAGAACTTTTGAATTTTTTTTCAGGGTTTTTTTAATTTGCTTTAAAAATTTCTCTGGATTGTTAATTTCGTGAACAACATAAAAAACAAGAGCAAAGTCAACTTTTTCCCCGACATTAATATTATTCTTTTTGCTTTCCACTAATTTAATCCTGCTTTCTAAATCTGTATTTTCTAGTTTATTTTTCAAAATATCAAGCATTTCTTTCTGAATATCCGCAGCAATCACCTTCCCAGTTTCACCAACCATTTCAGCCATTGCAACACTGTATAATCCGGGACCGCACCCCATATCTAAAACTTTCATTCCTTTTTTTACATGCTTTCCAAGAATTTTTTCAGGGTCATGCAGCCATCTTCTTATTTTATTTTCTATATTTCTAGAACGATTTTTAATAACTTTTTTTACCATAATTGTAAAATTTAATCAAGGTTTATAAAATTATCTAACAAACTTTTTCCCCGGTTTTCTGAACATATTTTTGATGATACTGTTCAGCTTCCCAAAATTTTGAATCAGATGCAGGTAAAATTTGAGTAACAACCTTTCTGCCAATTTTCTTTTCTAATTGGTTTTTACTTTTTTCTGCTTTTTGTTTTTGTTTCTCAGTTGTATAGAATATAACTGAACGATACTGTTTGCCGATATCTAAGCCTTGTTTATCTTTAGACATAGGGTTATGAATTTGGAAAAAATTTGCTGATAATTCTTCAAAGCTAATTTTATTTTTATCAAAAACTATCTCAACAACTTCTATATGCCCTGTTTTTCCTGAGCATACCTGCTCATAAATAGGATTGCTCCAGTTTTCATCATCTCCCCCCATATACCCTGCTCTTGTTTTTATTACACCTTTCAGATTCATGAAAAAATCTTCAACGCCCCAAAAACATCCTGCTCCAAAATATACTTTTTTATTTGTCATTCTTATTATCTTTTTTCTTAAAATCCAATGCTATGCCATTAATGCAATATCTTTTGCCAGTAGGCTTTGGCCCGTCATCAAAAACATGTCCTAAATGACTCCCGCATTTCTTACATGTTATCTCAGTTCTTCTACCAGTAAAAAAACCTTGGTCTTCTTTAAACTCAACATTTTCTTTAGCAACATCATAAAAACTTGGCCATCCGGTTCCTGATTCAAACTTTGCTTCTGAATTAAATAGTAAGTTGCCACAAGCTTTGCAATGATAAGTTCCTTTTTCTTTATTATACAATAAAGAAGAGCTTCCTGGTTTTTCAGTTGCTTTTTTTCTTAAAACTTCAAACTCTTTTTCCTTTAGTTCTTTTTTCCATTGCTTTTCAGTTTTTTCCATTCTATAACCTCCTAAAATGAGTATATTGAAAATCTTTCTTATATTTTAGCCCATATCCCAAAGCCCTATCCAGACTTATATGGGCTAACCAGACAAATCCAATCTGGGCAAAAATTATTTTAGACACAACAATGCTTATTAAAAACAATAAAACAGGCCAAAAATAAATATGAAACGCATTATAAATCAATGCTCCATATTGCTTATTAAGCAGATATCCCAGCATAAAAATATCCGGAGCAAATACAAGGATTATGAATAATATTAAGTTTCCCTGAATATAAAAATACATCCCAACTGAAAAAATAAATATTATGAAACCTTCAAATCTCAGAAAGAATTTAGGCAGGGACATATTAGCTTAAAGTAAGCAAACTATATAAATTTAGTTAAAAAAAGTGTTCTGTAGAAAGTTTATTATAAAAGGACCACCCCCTATTTATTAAATACCAAA
>CAZQGH010000042.1:0-8605 GCA_964592915.1 Candidatus Woesearchaeota archaeon
AAATTTTTTACTATTTAAATTTTTCTACATGTTACCACTTTATTATGATTAAATTTTAAGTGATATACTATAAGGATTTTTAAGAAAAAATTAAAAATCAAATCTAAAATGTAAAAGCCAAAATTTATAAATTTCATTTAATTAGATAAAATATGCCAAAAAAGAATAAAACATCTAAAAAACAGGAAAAAGCGGATGAAAACACCAAAGTTCTAATTGAAAATTTTGTTAATCTGCAAAAAGTTTTAACTAATTTGGCAGTAAAATTTGATGATTTGTCAGACAATATTTCAAAATTATTGCAGTTATTTGAAATTTCGGCAAAAAGCTTTGCTGAAAAACAATCTACAAAAACTCCATTAGAGCAAATGGAAAGACAGAGAAATTTGAGAGACAGGGAATTTGCAGAAAAAATTGACAGATTGCTAGACCAAAATAAAGTCATTGCAAAAGGAATAACTTTATTGGAAGAAAAAGTTCGGGAAAATTCAATACCTAAACCAGCTTCATCTCTAGATGAAAAAGATAGCCCAATAAAATCTGGATTTAATCCTAGACATTTACCTAAAATATAAAATGATTTCTCAATCTCATGAATATACTAAAATTCAGTTTTTGAAAGAATTTATGCAGGAATTATCTATAAATTATCCCAAATTTCAAAAGCATTGGATTAGAACCAAACTGAAGCAAAAACATTTGCAAGATTTAAAAGAAATAGAAGAAACAGATGAAGACCCATTTGATGCAATCCAGGAAATTTTACGAAATGAAGAAGTTCAGGCAATTGAGTGTCCTGGTCCTGAACGATTTTTAGTTATAAAAAAATCCAACAAGATTAAAGTAATTAACTTCACATTATCTGAACAGGAAATTTATGAATTAATAATGAGATATTCTCAAAAATTAAATCAGGAAATTCCCAAAACAATTTTCAGCATTTCTAATGCAGAATTGGAAATTTCTGGAGTAATCTCCAAACATGCTGGCTCCAGATTTGTTATAGAAAAATTAAATATTCCTTGATTTAACTAAAATAAATTCTGTTGTTAAAGAAAATAATTCTTAAATATTGGGTATGTGGATAATTAGTAGGGTTAGCACAATAACTTCTATCGATTTATTTTCAGGGATTGAATTATCTATTCCATTATCAGCTAATGAACTAGCATTAGATTTATATTACCAATATGATATACTCGGCTTGTTTTAGCTAATAAATCATCTATCAAAAGAACTGCAAAATGCTACAACTGCCATACTGAATATCCTGAAGTTTCAACTCAACAACAAATAGATAATTATGCTAGATAAAAATTAAAAGAAAAAATAAGGTAAAATTAGACATTTAAAAATTAAATTAAGGCATTTAGAAGATTTTATAGAACATGCAGAAAAAAATATGTATCATCAGGAATAATTAAAACAATCAAAAAACTCTAATCCTCACTTTATCAGAATAAGTCACATGATTTCCATCCCTTACTTCAAACTGATAATATATTCTCTGAAAAAAGCCGTACATTGACAAATCAACATCATTATAACACCATATTTCATTTCCACTTCCGCATCCGGTAAATACTGCTTCATTTTCCAAATTTGGTCCATAATATAATTTAATCTGTTCTAAGTTTTCTTCTGTATACTGGACACCAAATAAACCAAAACTCAATCTTGAAGGATATGTATTATGTATTATAGGGGGGGTTATATCAGTCTGATTTGTCTCGTTTTGCTGAGGCGATTCAGCATGGAAATACACATCTTCATATTCATAATTAAACCATGATTTTTGAGCAGCTATCTCCAAATAATTGCTTCCTTCTGAAACACTTATAATTCCATTATAATCATCACAATTTCTGCATAATTCATTCCAGTTGCCATTATTTAGTCGGGAATATAACTTCCTTACTTTTTCAGCTGTTTCCACATCTAATACTAAATTAGTCTTGTTATAAGTTGTGTTTTCAGGATTATTGATTATAATAAATGGGGGCAGATTTGCAAAAAAGCTGACTTCTTCAAATTCATAATCCCCATTATCTTTTTGAGCTGCAATATCTAATTCATTTTCTCCGTCTTTTTCAATTTCTATATAACCTGAATAGCTTTGGCAATTGCTGCATATTCTAATCCATCCATTATCATTTAATTGATAGTATAATCTTCTTGCTTCTTCTCTCAGCTCGACATCCAATAACACTTGTATTCCATTATATGTTTCATTTGAAACAGGATTATTGATTATAATGAACGGGGGCAATTCAGCATGGAAATGCACATCTTCATATTCATATCCCCCTTCATAAGTTCTTGCTCTTACAATTAAATGATTTGAACCATCTTCAATTTTTATGTTTCCAGAATATGAATCGCATCTTCTGCATAATCGAATCCAATCATTGCCATTTAAACTATATTCTAATATTCTTGCTTCTTCTCTCAGCTCGACATCCAGCAAAACCTCACTGCTATAATAAGTTATGTTTTCAGGATTATTTATTTTTATAAATGGCGGTAAAGAAATGTAAAAATCCACAGATTCTAGTTCATAATCCCCATTATATTTTTGAGCTGCAATCTCTAATTCATTAAATCCTTCTTCAGCTTCAATATAATCTTTATATGAATCGCAATTGCTGCATATTCTAATCCACCCATTATCATTTAATTGATAGTATAATCTTCTAACCTGCTCTATTACCTCTACATCTAATAAAACCTGTTTTGAAGTATATATATTTCCCTCAACAGGAGAGCGAATAAAAATGAATTCTCCTAAAATTCTTACTGTAGCTGTTAAATCAGATTCTAATGCATAAACTCCTATCAAACTTACAATTAGAGCTAAAGCTACCACTATGAATATTATTTTTTGTTTCATTTTATTATTGCTTCTTGTTTTTTGCATTTTTGCCTCTTTTCTTAGCTGGTTTCTTGCTTTTCCCTGCATTGCTGACTTTCTTTCCCAGTACTATAACCATCACTACCAACACTATTACCAATACTAAGACAATTCCCAACACTATTGATACAACTGGATTGTCGCTTACAAAATCTCCAACTGCAAAACCTGTTATTCTATTAACTGGTTTTTCATAATACTCAGTTGTTGTTGTAACTGCATATTCAAATTCTCTTTCCTGTTCCAATGCTATGTTTCCGCCCTGTCCCAACCAGAATGCCACTCCGTTTATCTTTATGTTCTCTGTTATGCCTATTTCTTCATTTTCAGGAATTTCTATTACCACATCAACAAAATCACTTTCAATGTACCCGACTTTGCTTGAAATCCATTCTTTTTCATCACTATTCCTTCCTGCTTGTTCCTGAGCTTCACTTGGATATACAACTAAATTTTCATTAACTGTTTGTATAACTCCTGCAACTTCATATTCCACATCTCCTACTCCAGGAACAATTGAAACATCCCAGTTATCTGGTGTTTCTGTTATTTCAAGTCTTACATGTGTTGGCCTGTTTCCATATACATTGTAAAAATACAATCTTGTCTCTATTGTCTGTCCTGGTTTCCCTGCTAATTTATCAGTTGGCTGCATTGTTCCGAAATTATATTGCGGAACTCCTGCATCTCCATCTGCATCTCCAACTGCATCTCCATCTGCATCTCCAACTTGCGCAGACACAATTCCTGACATCATCACAACACTTAAAACACCGCTAATCACTAACAAAACTAAAATTAACCCAACTAACAAAACTGCAAAAATTCTTGCAAAAATGCTTTTTTGCTTTTTGTCTGTCATTTTTTATTTAATTTATTTAATTATTTATTTGAATTTTATTTATTTATTTGAATTTTATTTATTTATTTGAATTTTATTTTTTAGTAGGATAAAAAAGGAAAAATAAAAAAAATAAAAAAAATAAAATTTCCTTTTTTAGGTTTGGGTTTAAACAGCAGTTGTCTGCACTTTTAGTGTTCCTGAATAACTTCCTGGTGCTTGAGTACTACCAATATCCATCCAATACCAAACTCCAGCAGAACTTCCTGGAGCAACGCCTGCAGTTGACGATTGATACGACAAACTCAAAACAGTTGGATTAGACTTTGCATTATCTTTATCAAACTCTATATTTCCTACACCAATCTGATCTCCTGAACAAGTAGGATAATCTGTACAAAAATCTGTTCCTGCTGTATCCACATCTACATTTTGATTCCCTACAGAATCAACACTAACATCTATTGCTGGTGCTCCAGATCCTTGACAACTCACATTAGCGTCTAATGTTCCTGGGTCATTTGATCCAAAACTCAATGTTGTAGCACAAGGAGTTACAGTTACTGATATAAGTTCCTCCACTGTAACTGTTGCATCAACATTATGTTCAACAGCTTCAACAATTGCAAATCCTGCAATTCCACTTACTAAAAGTAAACCTACTAAAATTGCTAAATAAGTTTTCATTTTCGTTTTATTTTATAAACCTCCTTACAACAATTTTCAAATTTTTAAGACCGGTCTTAAAACCTGAGGTCTTAAGCATGATTTGTTTTCTTGTTTTTGCTTGCTTTCTATTTTCTGTTTCCATCTTAATTCAACCTGATTGCCTCCTCATCTCTGCTTATTTCAGTTTTCTTGTTTAATACCTGAACATCTTCATCTTCATCTATATCAGTTTTAATTGCTTCTGTCTGGCTTGAAGAAGTTTTAGGATTCAATACAATAACTGAAGCTCCTCCTTCTTGTTTTGGTTTTTCAGTTATTGTTTCTTCTTTTGTTTCTTCTATTATTTTTCCATCTTCATCTAATACTGTGTTTTCTTCAATTTGTTTAGTTGTAGTTGTTTGTGTTGTTGTGGATGATTTAGTTGTATCAGTTTCAGATTCAATGCTTGGCTGAGATGACTGAGATGACTGAGCTGATTCATCAGATACAGAAGAACCAGAACCTCCTCCTGTTGGAGCAGCACCTCCAGTTTTAACAGCTGAAAAATATACAATGCTGTTATAAACTCCTGCTAATTTTCCAGAAGGAACATACAGCCAGTAATAAAAAGGATAATCTCCTATAGGTTTATTTTCATATACTTTTGTATATGTTGAACTGACACTAGTTTTTGTTTCTAACCCATCAGTATTATATTTCATATTGTCAATTGCAATTGAATCTCCTCCTCCTGATAGGCTATAATCCTCTCCTTTCTGATAAATATCAACATTTACATTTGTTGTATCTTCTACTCTGACATAAAAATTATCATTATTTAGTGCAGCAGTTTCATTATCTGGGTCTGAATTTCCAAAATCAATTGTCCCCCCTATGAATGTTATGTCTATATGTTCAGGTTGTTGTGTTGGGGTTAGCCAGTTAGCTAAATTAGTAGTAACTTCCAATGCATTGTCTTCATCATCACTATAATCAGTTAAATAGCTATTTACTAGTTGTTCTCCTAATCCAAAAAATCCCATTTTTCCGCCTGAATTAGCGTTTTCATAAGTTCCCATAACAACATAGCCATCCAATTCAGAATCTCCATCATCTAAATACTCTGTTACTCCATCAACCAAATCTAAAGAATATGCTGAATACTGAGTTCCTTCTGAAGTTGTATATATCTGAACTCCTTGCCCTACAGCATAATCATCAGATGGTAAAATTTCTCCTACATCAATAACATAAACTGAATTGCTTGAACTGCTATATCCTTCTGATTGAGAATAACCAAACAAATCCAAACTCCCTACATCTTCTCCTAAAATTAATTCATTAACACCCAACTGATCAACATAATATTCTTTAGCTTCAGGTGAAGGATTATTATTATCCCAAATCCAGCTATGAGCAAAAAAACCATAACCAGAAAAATTAGCTGTTTTATCTATAATGTCCTGCGTATCATAATTACAATCAGCAGTATTATACTCAACTTGATAACCTAAAGAATTTAACAAACTAATAAAAGGAACTTCCATGTAAACCTCGGGATTTCCTTTATTGTATAAGACATAACAAACTTTATTTTTTTCTGGAGGAATCTCAGCATCAATAGCTGATAATGCATCAATTCTAGGAAAAGTTAAATAAGAACCTGTACCATTATTCCCACTATTATCCTCATCATATATATCAACTCCTGAATTTTTCAACATTTCCTCAATCTGGTATGGGAACAAAGAAGAATTTTTTTCTAACATTAATGCAGCTAATCCAGAAACATGGGGACATGCCTGTGAAGTGCCGCTCCAGTCCCCCCATCCCCCAACATGATTCGGAGAAAATATCTTAGCTCCAGGAGCCAAAACATCCAATATTTCCCCTCTATTAGAAAAACAATTAATTTGATCAGCTTCAGTCGTTAAATCAGTACAACTCGCTCCTTTAGAAACATACTGGCCAACATTATCATCATAAACAGATCCAACACTAATAACTCTAGAAGCACAAGCAGGATTACTAACTCCTATAATGGAACCATCATTACCCGAAGCTATAATAACTACAACTCCTGATGCAACAGCGTTATTAGCCGCTTGAGCAATTGAATCACTATCACAATAATCAGTTTGAGGATCCCCCCCCTAGACTCATACTAATTACATCAGCATCATTATTCATACACCATTCAATTCCAGAAATTACATCAGCAGAAGGGCAACCTCCATCACAAACCTTTCCTACTAATAAAGAAGTGCCAGGCGCTACACCTGTATAATCTAAATCTCTCGAAGCAATAATTCCTGCGACAGAACTTCCATGCCCATCATCATCACTAGCATCAGTGTCATTATTAATAAAATCATACTCCCCAACAATTGTTCCAGAAGGAAAAGCTACATGATCTTTATCAATTCCAGTATCTAATACACAAACTCTAACTCCTGAACCATCATAATTATAAGGAGGATTATGAACATCATCTGCATTTATTAATGAGATAGAATCGTCTAAAACAGGATATAAAATTTCTTCTTCTTGAATATTTGAAACTCCTTGCAATCTTCCTAATCTTTCAATAGCAGAATTAGGTAATTCGACTGCAACCCCTTCAATAATCTTATAGTCATAAATTATCTTTCCGCCAATATCTTTTATACCCCCTCTATAATTTTTAGGTTTTTTAGAGAATACTACTATCACTCTTTGTTTTTCATCGGGATTTTCTTTTATTTTATCTATAAGCTCCTTTTTTATAATCCCTCTTTGTTCAAGACCTACTAAAGTCGGAGCATTTAAAATACCCTCAAATTTGTCTTTCCCTTTATTGTGAGATCTAACATCTCTCCCTCTAACCTGAGCATTAACAACAAACCCGATAATAACAAATAACAGAATTAATGTCATTACTACAAAAAAACCCTTAATCTTATTCATGTAAAAATGATAAAAAATACATATTTAAACATTATTATATAGTAGTATAATATTGTATGTTTGAACATATAGGTTTGATAACAAATAAAAATCAAAAAAACTGTATATTTCCTTATTATAAGGCTTAAAACAAATAAATTTATAATATATAAAATATTATTAAATTCATGATGGGGGGGGGACAAAAGCAAAAGAGGAATACTGCTTCCAGAAACTCTGAAGATAATTATTGCTGTTCTAAGCATAATCTTATTAATGATATTGGCAGTTAAACTATTCAATTTATTCACTTCTAAAACAGAAATTGAACAGGCAAGAGCTACTTTAGAACAAATCACAAATATAATTGAGGATTTGGATGAAGGCAAAACAGCTGAATATTTGGTTACCGGGCCTAAAGATTGGCATTTGGTGGGATTTAATATTGAAGATTCAGTTTATTCATTTTCTCCTCCTGAAGAATGCGATTCTGATAGTTGTTTATGTATATGTCCTAGCCAAGCAATTCGAAGAACACACACTTACTATGAAAGCGCAGATTGTAAAGCTGGACTCTGCCAAGAACTAGAATATAAAACAAGAGTAGGAAATTTAAATAGGGTTAAGTTAAATATAACTAAGCTTACTTTTACTAAGAGAGCTAATCAACTCATAATAGAAACAAGTGAAACTCAAGATATCCTAGAACTTTCTAACAGAATTTTTGAAGAATTGAAAAATTTCAAAGAAAACGAAAATTCTCAATCAGTTTTTGAATTAAGTAGGAGATATATAAGGGAAAGAAATCCCCAAACTAATAAGAGATTAGAACAAACATTAAATAAATTTTTTGAGTCAAAAGAGATAAGAGGAGTTTATAGAATCTCCAAAATAAACCCCCGTTCAAATAGCATAGAAGAGGATATATTTATCTATTTTAAAGCAATTAACTCAGGAAGCTTATTGGCATATCAAATTGAGAATATAGATTATAATAATGAAAAATACCAAATATTTTTTAAGTTTAATTTTATTAATGAAAAATAGTAGTTATTCTTGAAAATGATATTTAACTAATCTCGGATTGGTTTCTCCACCATCATTATAAACAAATCCAAAAGCTTCAGTATTAGAAACAATTAAAGGAGGTGAAAATTCATAATCTTCTTGATTGGTTATAAACCATCTAACTTTACCTGTTTCAGTATCTAATATGTAAACACTATTTTCAGCTAAAGAACTTGGACCTAGCCAACCTGAAGAAAATTTATCAAAATCCG
>CAZQGH010000043.1:0-900 GCA_964592915.1 Candidatus Woesearchaeota archaeon
ATTTAGAACAATCATTAAAAATTCAGTATATGGTTAGTTACTTTCTACAGAACAATATCTTTCTATAACTTTAAATAAAATAAATTCTCTAAATAGTAATGGATAAGAAAATTCTTCATAATTTATTAGAAAAATTAGAAGGATTAAACTGGTTCTTTTTTGGAGGATTGGCTGTTGAGATTTATACAAATGGGAAGAGAAAAACAAATGATATTGATATAGCTTTATTTGATAAAGACCTATATAAGTTTGCAAACAGAATTGGAGGGAAGTTAGAAAAAAGAAATATCGAACATGGAGATTTTTCTATTAATGATTTTGGATTTATTAAATATTTTAAGGGTAAAGAAATAGAAGCTACTAAAACTATTCCTAAAATATTATTTGAAAGAAAGTTAAGAATGAATTATTTAGATAATGAGATATTCATACAACCTCTTGAAAATTTAATTGCTCATAAAGCTTTGATGCATAGAGAAAAAGATATGAAGGATTTAAAATTGATTTTAAATGAAAATTTAGATATTGATTTTGATTTTTTAGAAAAAGAAGCTGAAAGGTTTGGGAATAAAGAATTAATTTTCTCTAATTTGAGAAAAGTTGGTTTTGATGTTTAAATTACAAAATAAAATAAATGGGCCTACTAGCTCAGAGAACAGGAAATTCTCTGATCCTCAAACTCTCACGAATTAGAGGGATTCAAACTGAAAAGAGAATAAGTTACCTTGCAACTTTGTTCGAATCATAACTAATATGAAAAATGGGCCTACTAGGATTCGAACCTAGATTAACCGCTATCTCCGAGATTTTTTACTCGCCGAAGGCGGGTAGTCTATCCATTGACTTATAGGCCCTGAAAACAACCTAAGGTTTTTTTCTATTTTCCTCAAGATGGTTCAT
>CAZQGH010000043.1:1000-8330 GCA_964592915.1 Candidatus Woesearchaeota archaeon
GACTGATTTAATACCAATCCTGAAAACAACCTAAGGTTTTTTTCTATTTTCCTCAAGATGGTTCATGACTGATTTAATACCAATCCTGAAAACAACCTAAGGTTTTTTTCTATTTTCCTCAGGAGTTCAATTATTAATAAGCAATCCTTGAAAACAAAACAAGGTTTTGCATGATTATATTAGTTAGTTAATATTTAAAAAGATAATTATGTGTATATAATTATAAAAAATTAAAAGAGGAAGATGAATAAGTTATTTATGGGTGTAGCAACCTTAACTGGCACGATAATCGGAGCTGGATTTTTAGGAATTCCTTATGTTGTTTCTAAATCAGGATTTTTAATTGGATTATTTTGGATGATAATGTTATGTTTGATAATGTTAATTGTTAATTTGGTTACTGGTGAGATAGTTTTATCAACTAAAACTCAGCATCATTTGCCAGGTTATGCCTCTAAATATTTAGGCAGAAAAACGAAATTAATTGTTTTTGTTGCGAGTATATTTGGTTTATATGCTGCATTAATAGCTTATTTATTAGGAGAAGGAGAATCATTTAGCTATTTGTTTTTTGGAAGTGCTAATTATTCAATTTATTTCGGATTAGGATTCTGGGTTTTAATGGCTGTTTTTACATTAGGAGGTATAAGAGAATTTAAAAAAATTGAACCTGCAGGGGTTTTAGGAGTTTTCTTAGTAGCTTTAGTTTTAGGTTTGATAAATTTCAATAAACTAAATTTTTCAAATTTATTATACTCTAATAATTCATTTTTCTTTTTACCATTTGGAGTGGTTTTATTTGCATTTTTAGGAATTTCTTCAATACCTGAAATGAGAAGAGTTTTAAAAAATAATGAAAAATTAATGAAAAAATCTATTATTATTGGTTCGGTAATTCCTTTATTAGTTTATATTATTTTTACAATTATTGTCTTGGGTTTGTTTGGGCAAAATGTTTCAGAAATAGCTACAATAAATTTTGGCAAAATTGTCACAATATTAGGTATATTCACTATGTTTACAGCTTTTTTAGCATTATCATTAGCTGTACAGGATACATATAGATTTGATTTTAATATGAGTTTTAAAAAAGCATGGGTATTTGCTATTGGTATTCCTTTGGTTTTTTTTGTTTTAGTTGAATTACTCAATTTAGCTGGTTTTGTCAAATTGCTAAGTTTGGGAGGCTCTATTTCTGGAGGATTATTAGGAATTGCTATATTACTAATACATGAAAAAATTAAACAAGAAGAAATTCAGAAAAAAATTGAAAGAAAACCTGAATTTAAAGTTAGATTAAATTTGTTAATTAAAATAGTTCTGATTATAATCTTTGTTGCTGGCATGATTTATGAATTTATATGATTAGGATATATCTCTGGCATAATTTTATTTATCAAGTGATTAATTTAATTCATAAATTTTATCCTGATGCTCAAAGTTATTAAAAGAAATTATTTTATTTTTTTTATCGAAATTAAAAACTAAAACATAGCTTCCTATTTGGACTCTTTTTAAATGTTGTAATGGTTTTCTTAGATTTTTATAATGTTCTGGATTTGAATTAATTATCTCATCAATCTTTTTCAAAACCCTTTCATATTTTTGCTTATCCTTCTTTTTTAGTTTCTTAAGAATTTGTTTCAGAGTTGGCTTAATCTCATAAGTATACATTCTAATTTTCAATCTTTTTTCTTAAACCATCAATATTTTTAAAAGGAATGCCTTTTTCTTTTTCAATTTCTTTCATTTTTTTAACAAATCCAGGTTTTAATTTTTTTCCTATTATTTTATCCCCGTATTTGTCAATAATAAAATTTATAGCTTCTTCTTTAGTTTTAAAACCATAAGTAGCTTTTAAAATATTCAAAATTCTATTTTCTTTTTCAGGAATATTAATAGTTGCTTTTACCATTTTATATTTATTGTTTTATATAGTGTTATACTACTTTGTACTATACAAATGTTTATAATAAATATCTTTGATTTAGATGATTAGTTCAACTAAATTTGAAGTATTCAAGCAGTTTATAAATAAAACTTTCTTAAGATTATTAAATAAATCGCTATAAGGAGGAAAAATGAAAACATCAAAAATCAAAGATTTTTGGGGTGCTCAGAAATCCGGAAAAATTTCTGACACATCAATTAAAATAACTTTAATTGTTGTGGTAACAGTGGTATTTTTAGCATTATTAGGAGCATTTGTGTTTTTCCAAATGCAACCAGAAAATACATTAACATCATCAGGAATTTCTACTGTTTCAGCTATGCCTGATTTAGTTTCAGTATATTTTAATGTTGAAACTAATGGGACAACAGCAAAAGAAGCTAAGGATTTGAATGCTGAAATAGTAGATGAAGCAATTACAGAATTAGTTAAGTTAGGTTTAAACAGAGACGAGATAATTACAGAAAATTTTAATGTTTATCCCCAGTATGTTTGGAGTGAGGGAGAGAGAAAACAAGAAGGTTATGTAGCTAGACATAATATAAAAGTCGAATTAAAAAGTGATAAAACAGATGATGTTGGAGAAGTAATAGATGCTGGTGTTGATGCAGGTGCAGGAATTAGTTATATAAGTTTTGAATTGTCTCAGGAATTGCAGAATCAGTATAAAGCTGAAGCATTGGGAAAAGCTACTGAAGATGCGAGAATAAAAGCTGAAGCAATTGCTAGTGGATTGAACAAGAATTTAGGAAAAGTAGTTTCTGTTTCAAGCAGTAATTTTAATTACTACCCATGGAGAGTTTATGAAGCTACAGCAGATGCAGGAATGGATATAGAAGAAGCGAAAATAGCTGCAACAAACATACAACCTGGTGAAAGAGAAGTTACTGCTCAGGTTTCAGTTGTATATGAAATAAAATAATTTTTATTTTTTTAATTTTTTTCTTATACTCGCTAACAAACATAATTCTATTATTATCCCAATTATATCTCATATAGTTTCTCCTAAGCTATTTATTCTGCCAAATCTCCGAAAGAAAATTTCTAATAAAAAAGCGAAAATGCCTAAGAATAAAGCTGAACAATATGCATAGTTATCTGTACATCTAATGTTTATTGTTTTCTTAAATAATTTACTAATAATATATGATAATGCTAAGAAGAGTATTATATAAATTCCCAATATAAAAATAATAAAATAAATAATAAAAAGTTATACTGTTTAAAGTTCATTTCAATTTTTTTTCAATTAATTTCTTCACTATTTTAACATCAGCTCTTCCTTTAGTTTGTTTCATTACTTGTCCAATTAAGAAATTTAATGATTTTTCTTCGCCATTTTGGTAATCCTGAGAAGCTTGATTATTATCTTTTATCACTTTTTTTACAATATCTTCTAATTTTGATTTATCTGATATTTTTTCTTTTCCTTTTAGTTTTTTTTCTGCATCAAATGATTTTGGATAAAAATCATTTAAAGTTTTTTTTGCTTGCTCAGGAGTGATTTTTTCTTTTTGAACTAGGTTAAGCAGTTTGATAAAATGCTCAACTTTAATGTCTATTTCTTCTATTGTTGTATTATTATAATTTAGAACTCTTAATAACTCAATTGTAACCCAATCTAATGCAAATTCCGGATTAATTTTTTCAGAAACTTTTTCAAAAAATTCAACTAAATCAATATTTTTGTATAAAATTTCAGCTTGTTTTTTGTTTATTCCATGTTTTTTTATTAATTTGTCTAGTTTTTCATTTGGAGTTTCTGGCAGGTTATTTCCAATTTCTTTTGTTTCTTTGTTGGTTAATTTTATTATGGGCAAATCCGGGTCTGGAATAAATCTGTAATCTGCCTGGGTTTCTTTTGTTCTCATTAAAATTGTTTTTCCTTTGTTTGAATCCCATCTTCTTGTTTCTCTTTTTGCTTTTTCTAATGATTGTCTTGCAATTTCATGTTCGATTGCATTTTTTATATCAGTTATTGATGAAACATTTTTTATTTCAACTCTTTCCCCATTGTTTACTGAGACATTAACATCTGATTTTATCCCCGCATTTTTATCAACTGCTTTTATGTAGGATAAACTTAATAATAACTGTTTTAGCCATAATTCCACTTCGTTTGCATTTTTAAAATCAGGTTCAGTAACTATTTCTACTAATGGCAAGCCAGAACGATTATAGTCAATACATCCAGTCTGAGGATTCCATGCTGCCGGGTCTTCTTCTAAATGGCATTCTCTTATTCTTATATTTTCAAATCCTCCATTTTCAGATACTGGAACTGAGTAAGCTCCTGAAATTGTATCTTGATATCCTTTTGGCAAATCAGGCCAGTTGTAGTGTTTTCTGTTCCAGACTAGTTTCTTGTTTTTTTCTGCTGTGTTTATTTTGCAATTTAGAATCAAGGAAATTTGAATTAGTTTTTTTATCGCCTCTGCATTTGGAAGCATTGGTTTTGAACCTGGTTGCCCGGTGCATATCGGGCAGATATATGTATTAGGTTTTATTTCCTGTTTTTTTGAATGTCTGACAGCTTTGCATCTGCAAAATAATTTTTCATTAGTTTGCAAATAGCCATGAATTTCCAATCCTATTTTTGGCTTTACTTGTTTTGCCATGATATGATAATAAATTCTGGATTTTTAATTGTTTCTGATAAACTTAGCCATAGGTTTGCCATAAATGATGCACATTATGTATTCCTTGTTGTCTTAGTTGTTCAGAAAAAGTAATCATTTCTTGAGCAAATCCATAAAAATATTCCGGAAGTTCTTCTAACTTTTTAAACTCAGCATCAATTTCTTTATAACCTCTTAAAGCTAAAACAGCTGCCCTATTATTTCCTTCTGATAGAAATGCTTGGCCATTTGCCTCTAAAACTTCTATAGGAGGAGTTACAGATAAAATTTGTTCATATGACAGAGTTTTAAAAAAAGTTACAGCTTTCTGTCTTAAACAATCAGTAGGTTGCAATTCTGAGAATCTATAACTTTTTTTTGCCATCACAATATATAAATTTAATATTTTTAAATATTCTTGGAGTTTATCAATACCTTTTTATATTTGGAATATCTGAGATACTTATGACAAGGAAAAAAAGTAAAACTGAGAATAAGAAAATAGTAAAAAAATCAAAGAGCAAATCAGAAAAGAAAAAACCTGAAGCAGGAGACAAAGTTAAGGTAAAATTAGCTAAAGAGACAATTGAAGGAGTTTTGTTAGATAGTTATGAATCTGGTATTTATCTGATAAAACTAAAATCTGGTTATAATATTGGTTTAACAAAACAGGAAGTTTTAGATATAGAATTAGTTGAAAAACAGAAAACTGAGGATAAAAAAGAAATTGAAATTAAAAGAGATAGAGAAAAGAAAAATGTTGGTTTAATAATTACTGGAGGAACAATTGCATCAAAATTAGACCCTAAAACAGGAGGAGTTAAGTGGATTACAGATAGAAATGAGTTTTTGAGGTTTTATTCTGAATTATTAGATTATTGCAATATTGTTGAAATCGAAACACCTTTTATGATGGCGAGTGAAGATATGTCATATAAAGAGTGGATAAAAATTGCTAAAACAGCTCAGAAAATGTTAAATGATGATAATATTGACGGAATTATTATTACTCATGGAACTGATTTTCTGCATTATACTTCTTCAGCTTTGTCATTTATGTTAAGAAATTTAAATAAGCCTGTTGTTTTGACATATTCCCAACGTTCAATTGACAGAGCTTCTTCAGATGCAAGATTAAACTTGATATGTTCAGCTAAAGCTGCTGTTTCTGATATTGCTGAAGTAATGTTAGTTGGGCATGGTTCAATAAATGATGATTATTGCTTAGCTATAAGGGGAACTAAAGTCAGGAAATTACATTCATCAAGAAGAGATGCGTTTAAACCTGTCAATGATAATGCAATAGCGAAAATATGGAAAGATAAACTTGAGATTTTAGGAAAATACAGAAAAAGAAATAACAGAAAAGTAGAATTAGATGATTCTTTTGCTAAAGTTGGTTTGATTAAATTTTATCCCGGACAAAACCCAGATATTTTAGATTATTATGTTAAAAACAAGTATAAAGGTTTGATTATAGAGATGGGAGGTTTAGGGCATGTTGCAGTTGATTCTAAAAATTCCTGGATTTCGAAATTAAAAAAAGCTATTAAATCTGGTTTGATAATTTGCGGTGTTGCACAAACAATATTTGGGAGGTTAGATCCTTATGTGTATTCTAATGGAAGAAAATTACAAGAAACAGGAGTTATTTATTTAAAAGATATGTTAGCTGAGACAGCTTTTGTTAAATTAGGATGGGTATTAGGACATAAAAATGTTAAAACAAAAGAAAAAATTAGAGAAATGATGCTAAAGAATTTTGCAGGCGAAATAAATAACAGAATAGGTAAGGAGTTTATATGAAAAAAGCAAAAAGAGGCAGTCTGGTTATTATTGTATTTGTTTTAATAATCTTGGTGATTTTAGGAATATTCTTGTTTGGAAGTGAGGAGAATGATAAAATTTTGAGTAATACTACGAATCAGGAAGATAATAATGAGCCTGAACCGCCATCACTTCCAGATTATATGATTGATCAGCAAACGGCAATTACACAAGCATTGCAGTTATATCGGGAGAAAAAGAGCGAAGGTATGATATTTATTTCTCAGTGTTTAGGGATAGTTGGAAATAATACAAAATATGCTGTGGATATTGTAAGTGTTCCGAGAAATTCAGTTGATAATTTACCGGAAAATCAATGCAGTGAATATAGAACAAAACAAGTCACACATTTTATTGAGCTAGATAAAGAGGGAGATATTGTCAGGATTGTTTAAGCATTCTTTTTATAGATTTTATTTCTTTTTTTATTTCCTGGATTCCCCTTTCAGCTTTTCGGTCAATCTCATAATCATACTCTGTTCTTAATCTGTCTCTCTGCGCCTGTCTGTTCTGACTCATAAGTATAATAGGAGCCTGAACAGCAGCTAAGCATGACAGAATTAAATTAAGCAGAATAAATGGGTAGGGGTCAAAACTGCCTTTTTCTAAATTCACAAGAAAATACGCATTTAATATCATCCAGGCAGCAAGAAAACTAAAAAACATTATAATAAATGCCCAGCTTCCGGCAAATCTTGTGAGTTTATCAGCTGCTTTTTGTCCAAATGTACGGCGTGTTCTATGAGATGGATGTTTTGCCTCTTTTTTATTCATGTTTATTAGTGTTTTTCAGTGTTTTTAAAATTTTATGTCAGGGATAACTTTAAAAATTTTTGATAATTTTATATTCTATAAAAGATGAGGTTAAATAGAGTATTTGTTGTAACTATATAGAAGTTACAAATAGAAAACTTTATAAAGCAAAAAGAGGTAT
>CAZQGH010000044.1:0-7974 GCA_964592915.1 Candidatus Woesearchaeota archaeon
GTTTTGCTATAAGAGTCCCATTTGAATATATCTCTACAAAACATCCTTCGCATTCTTTTAATACATCATTAAAATCTTCTTTTACAAAAGCCTCGCCACCTGTAAAAAGAAAACTTTCACAACCCTGTTCTCTCGCCTGTTTTATTGTGGAAATTACTTCTTCAGTTTTTAGTTCGTTAGAAATCTTTTCAGGAGTATTCAAATATCCCCTACAACAATAAAAACATCTTAAATTACACTTCCCAGTAACTTCAAAAGAAACTCTCTCTATTTTTTGATTATTTAATCGTAATGATCTCTCAGAGTTTCTTTCTTCCCCTGTCTTAACGGGTCTTCTGTTTTCTTCTTTGTTGTTTTTTCCATATTTATCCATGATTATCTATTATTTATATACTTTTCTATTTTTTATCGCGTTATAATTAGCTGTTCTAATTCTTCAAGCATCTTTTTCACTTTTGGCTGTTCAAAATGCTTTCTTGCTGGCTCAAGAATTTGAATTAATTTTTCAGACACAGAATTTTTTAAATCCATCGGATGAAGCTTCTTTTCGGCAAAATCCTTCTCTACTTCCTTGTATGAGGTGTACGTAATATTTCCACCAAATTTTTCTGGCCTTTTTACTTCTAATTTTGAGTCTGCATCTCTAAAGATGAGATATTTTACCCAATCAAGAATAGGATTAAATTCTGTTTCACCCTCAAGACAAAATGCCTGATTTATCTTTCTTTTAATTTCTTCTGGCGAATCATGAATAAAAATACAGGTGTCGGGTTTTGATTTGCTCATTTTTAGAGCAGACCATAATTCTTGTAATTGTTCTTTTGGCACAGGCCAAACTGGAGGCTTCCCCAATCCTAAGATCAAATGATGATGAACTGCAACAGGTTTCATTTGATTTCCGTCTTTATCCAACAATGGTTTTGTTTTAATTTTTAATGCAACATCTCTTGCTATTACTTGGGCTTTCCTTTGGTCGATTCCTGCATGAGATAAATTTATCCCCTGAATGTAAATGTCTGCAACTTGCATCGGAGGATAAATCAATTTTGCAAAATCGACAGAACCGCCTTCTTTTCTGCCAATAATTGTAATACTTCTTTGCATTCTTGCAAGAGAGGTATTTTTACTTACATCTACCATTGTCGCCCAATAATCATCATTATTGTGATATAAATCTGAACCTAAAATAAATTTTAGTTTCTCTGGGTCGCCTCCAAAACACTTCAAACTCGCCTTTAATCCTTCTTTGAAGTATCCGCCTGCGACTCTTTTAATTATTTCTCTATTTCCACCGAGTTTGTCATTTATCCAACTGTGCCAATCAGCCAGAAAAATTGAACAATCAATTCCTGCATCCATAAAGTCCTTGACTTTAGACATACACATCAATCCTGTTCCTAAATGGATTTTGCCTGAAATTTCAAAACCAATATAGTGTTTTATTTTTGTTCCACTACCTAAAAGATGTTTCAAATCTTCTTCTTTCATAATTTCTTCAGTATTATTTTTGATTAATTCGAAACGTTTTTGAACATCCATATTAATGTAGGTAAAAATATGCTTATTTATAACTTTTGCTATTGAAGATTTTCTTTTTAGAAAAAAGAAACAAAAAGGAAAGCACGCATCTCTTATTTAATGGGTTTTACGAACCGAACCCGCCGTCCTAAAGTGCCCTCTTTAAAATTAATATGGCTCACGACTTTGGTTTTTTGCCTTCGGCATCGTTGCACTAAAAATCAATCCTTCCAAGTATTCAGGAGAGTTGAACAGCGATTAAAGAGTTCCGAAGTCTTGCAGACTTCTCCACCCAAATTAATTTCTCATCCAGCTCGTAAACTCGCGGGAGAAATTAACTTTCCTTAATCGCGATGTTAAATCCAATAGCGATTGTAATTGATAAGTCCCACCCAAAGACGTGCGCTAGAATTAAACTATATGTTTTGGATTTCCTTTTTTGTCAAAACGAAGATATTTGCTTGTAATTTCTTCTCCCTTCTTTATATCTTTTGAAGCCATTGAAATTCCCTCCCGCCCCAAAAGTTTGTCCCAGAAAGTTACTTTGTCTTCTGTATTTGGATTATCTGAATGATTAATATATCTCGCCCCATCTCCACATAAAACAAATTCATCTCTGTCATTCAGATAAGAATAATATTTGATAAACTTTTGAACAAAAGAAGGGAGTTGTAAAAGTTTTTTTCGTGGAATTTTTCTATCAATCAGAGGATTATACCTCCAAATTATTTGCTCCTTTTTTATATCTTGGTCTGCAAATAATCCTCTTCCGTGAATTCCACTCTCTTTTACTTTCGTTTTGACAATTAGCATTTTTGTTTTTCTAAAAACTTTTTAATTTTATTTACTCTTTTAGCTTTCCAAGAAATAATTTCTTTTGCCTTTAACTCTTCTTCTATTGGCATTACAGGAATATTGAGGTTTTTGTATTTAACAAATTTCTTTAATTTTAAATTGCTTTTATAGATTTTTTTAGTGTTTTTATTTTTTGCCCAAGTATCTGCCATTACTTCTATTTTAACAGAATTTATTCTAAACTCAAAAAAATGACAAAAATAAAAAGATTCCTTTAGTTCTTCTTTTCCAGAATAAAGCTTCCCTTTCATAAATTTCCCATAAATTTTAAATAATTTATCAAAATTTTTTTTGTTAGTTACTATATCTATATCGTGAGGATTCACGTCCATGCCTTGTAAATATAAAGCAATACTCCCAACAATACTGAAATTTATTCTTTCTTGTTTTAATCTTTTTACAAGATTTAATAAAACACTCTCAATTTTTTTATCTATCATTTATCAAAATATAAATAAGATAAGTATTTAATTCTTTTTACGCGCACGTCTTTCCCACCCTTAAAATAGCAATCGCCACTTCTCCGATTTTCTAACGAAAATCTCGACTTTTTGATAAATCAAAAATCCCCGAACAGCGATTAAGAGGTAATTTCTTTTTGCTTCGCAAATCTGCCTCGTGCAGACCAGAAATTAGCCCAAATTGTTTGCCTATTTTATTGTTTTAAGTTACTGCAAACAACTTCTCTTAATCCCGATGTTATAATCAACAAAAACTTATTTATATTAAGCAAAATATATTAAATAATGAAACAAAAAATACTAGTTTTCTTTTTTCTCATAATATCATTTATTTTGCTATACTTGTTTTATTCTAATCTAAATATTAATAACCAGCAAATAAATAATGTATGTTTTGAAAATAATTCAGATAATATCTGTTTTAATGTTGAATTAGCTATTACTTATGCAGAAAAATCTGAAGGTTTGATGTTCAGAGAATTTCTAAATCATAGTGATGGAATGCTTTTTGTTTATGATTCTGAAAAAAAATATTCGTTTTGGATGAAAAATACTTTAATTCCATTAGACATAATATGGATTAATTCTGATTATAAGATTGTTACAATAAAAACAGCTTATCCTTGTATTAAAGATGAGGAATGCATTTCATATGCTCCAGATGAAAAAGCTCAATATGTCTTAGAAATTAATGCAAATCTGACTGACAAATATGATATTCATATTGGAGAAACAGCTGAGTTTGTTTAATTATTCTAAAATATCTATAGTATTGATGACTTAGTAAACCTCTTATTAATAATACTAAAACCTCTCTTTTTACACCATTTAATTTATAATTTAAAAAACTTTTTTTCAGTTTCTCTTAATCTTTAAAGTTATATCTTAGATTACCATATAATATAACTTAACCCCTATCTAATAATTTGTTTTATAATGCTTCTGTAATTGATTTTTTATGTAATAATTTTCCAGTTAATTCTAATATATTGTATTCTGTATTGTACAAATCTATTTAAACCAATCTACTTTTTAAGGAAGATGACAGAAGCTTATTTATGTCCCAATAATCATGTTATTCCAGCAACATCTCAGTTTGCTGATAGAGATAATTCTGAAAAATTA
This sequence comes from Candidatus Woesearchaeota archaeon, assembly GCA_964592915.1. Taxonomy (GTDB): domain Archaea; phylum Nanobdellota; class Nanobdellia; order Pacearchaeales; family GW2011-AR1; genus CAZQGH01. The sequence continues at coordinate 3,960 of CAZQGH010000044.1, forward strand.
ATTGATGCTTTTGGAATGCCTATGTATGAATGGGGCTACAGATGTTCCTGTTGTGAAAAAGTTTATGGTTTAAGTCGATTAACTGAAGTTGATTTACCAGAAAGAGATGCTTCAGTCATACATGATTCTCAGTTAACTGATTACATTATAAATAATCCTATTGGTTAATGCATAGCATTAATAGGGCAATCACCTCTGATTTCAACAACTTTTAATTCTAAAGAGTTTTTAATGAGTTATCCTTCATCTCTCTCTCCTATGATACAGGACTTCTTCTATCTCTTCAAATTCAGAGCCAGCAGCACAAATAACTTTTCACTTCCCGACAATCTCGCTTGTTCAGCAAAATCATCATTTAATTTATTTTTATCAACAAAAATCATAATTGTGTCAGGATTTACACTTGAATTTCTTAAATCTTCTAAATCTTTGTAACATGTCAGTTTTCTATACTAGTTTCATTAGGATTAATCAGATAAATCAGACAGTTTTCAACTCCTAATGTTCTGACAGCCAAATTAGATGGTTTAGCTCTTTTATAAGAAGCCCAATCACGACAACTTCTTTACCATATAATTTTTCAGCTTTTGTTTTATCAGATTATACTTTCCCTTTCAAATATTTCTGCCTTAAATCCTCATCAAATTTTTCAATAGCATACCTTAACATTGTTCTTGGCATTTTTTTGTAATGTTTTTTTAGAAATTTCTCTTCAATTTCTTGATTTTTCTTTCCGACTTCTCTTAACATCCATCCAACTGCCTTATGTATTAAATCCAACGAAACCTTGTTGTTTTTTGGTTTCGTGGCGCCAGAAATCCCTATAGGATTTATGCGCGCATGTTCATTATTTAATAATATTTCAGAAATTTTTAATGCATCAGCAAAATCATTATCTTTGATAAAAGCAAAGCACGAGATAATTGAAATTCTTTTTTCCCATAAATCATTAGATTTTGCTAGTTTATATAGAATTTTTCTGTTTTTATCAAGTAAATAATCTCCAACAATTTTATGAGCAGATAAATCAACTAAATCCCAGTTGTTAATATGTTTTGTATTATCTAAGTAGAAATTAAAAATCTGTTTTTGTTTTTTCTCATTATTTTCTTTTTTAGCTTTATTATATTGTTCGATTAAAATTAATAAGGTTATTAATCTTTTTTCATGTATTTTACTTTTTAGTAATTTCTGAATCTGATTTAATTCTATATTAATAAATCTCTTAGCAATTTTTCTTTGGTTTGGAACACTAATTCCAAGAAAAACATCCCCCTCTCCATACTCTCCCTTACCAGTTTTGAAAAATCTTTGCAATTGTTTAGCTTTTTCTTTATTTTCAAACTTTTTTAATTCCTTTTCTAATTGTTTTAACATTTTAAATAAGATAATCCTAAAACAGGTTTTAATTCTAAATACTGAACTTGCTCAACATAATCCTCTTTTTCTTTTCCTTCTGTTCCCTCTTTGTTAAGTTCAATTATTGTTGAAAAATCACCCCTAAGAAAATATCTGATAAATAAAGAATAAATCCAGTCTCCTGGTTCTAATTCTTGTTCTTCTCTGCATTGTTCAAAAGAATGAATTGCTTTTCCTATTTCAGTTACCGGATTCCAGTACATGACATCTTCTCCAGAACCATCGCTAATTGTGAAAAAATCCGGAACTATCTTATTATTTCTTCTTAAAACATCTATTCTGATATTATGCAATAAGACATAAGCTCTTTCCATATGTTGGCCAGATTTATACCACGGGAAGTTTAAATTATGGACGCTCTCTTTATAATCAGCAATATTATCAGCTAAAAAAACCTCCGGGGATCTCATAGAAAGAATTCTTTTTAAAAAAGGGTAGGAATCCCTTACAATTTTACTCAGATTGTTCATATAAGAAATAAAAAATACCCCTTTATAAAATTTTTTTTTCATTATCTATCTATTGTTTTAACATAAATAGTAAATCTTATTAATATTTGAATATCCTCTTATTTTTTGATATTATGGATACTTTAGATATAATTGTAGCTGCTTATATCCTTCAGGATAAGAAAATTCTTCTTGTTGACCATAAAACTCGATTTATGGCTGCCTCCAGAAGGACACATAGAGAAAAATGAAACTCCCGATGATACTTTAAGAAGAGAAATTCGGGAAGAATTAGGATTGGAAATAACATTTATTTAATATCCTGAATCAAGACAATTTAATTTTAAACAATATGCTTTGCCTTTTCATGTATCAGTTCATCCGATCGGAGAATATCATCATCACTATTGTTTGTTTTATTTATGCAAACCAAAAACAAGACAGAAAGGGACAATTCATTATGATAAATCAGAATTAACCGGAGCAGAATGGTTTTCGTTAGAAGATTTGAATCATCCAAGAATTGAACAAGCAGTCAGATTTGCTTCAAAAAAATCTATTTCTTTCTCAGAATAATTATTTTTTCAGAGCTTTTCTCTGAATTTGAGGAGTTTCTTTAATACCTGTCTGGTGCTTTTGCTGTTTTGCTTGTTTTGCTGCAGCTTTCTTACCAGCTTCTTTTACAGCTTCTTCTTTTTCTTCTTCCTCTTCCTTCTCTTCCTCGCTTTTCTCTTCTTCTTTCTTTTCTTCTTTTTTCTTCTTAGCTTTCTTTTGCTCTTCTTGCTCAAATTTCTTTTCTTTTTCTACTTTGAACTTAATTGCTTCAGGAATTTCCGCTAATTCAACTCTGATTAATTCTCCTTCTTTTTTTGCTTTTACTTTAATTTTTGCAGGAGGTTTTTTAATTCCTCTGAACCATAACTCATGGTTTAACCATTTGTCAAGTTTAACTTTTCTTAAATCATTATCTCTTAATTTCATATGTCTTGCTATGAATTTCTTTAATTCTTTTACAGCTCTTGGCGTTCTCTTATGTCTTACTACCTTTAACCATCCTTTTTTTAATGGAACAGTATATTCTCTTTCCTCAACTTTAGCTTTTTCTACCATGTTTGACTTTTTATCCTAAATATTTTTTCTTTACTTTTCTTGGTTTAATTTTTAATTTATTTCTGTTCCAGCTTCTTCTTGTTCTAGTCATAGCTGAAGGATGAACCCTCTTGCCCTGTCCAAACTTTTTAATTACAGCCCAAACAGGAGCCCACTTAGTTTTTTTATTCTGCTTAGCTAATTTTTTCTTTTTCTGTTTTGATTTCTTTATAGCTTTCATACTCTTTGTCCTCCTTCTATGTTTATGAGTATGAATGCTTTAAAATCTCTGATTTTATTTGCTTTCATTTTATCATAATTTTTTATTTATTTTCATTATTTTTTTCTTTGTTTTCTTTTTGAGAATCATCTTCTTTTTTGGTTTCTTTTTCTTCTTCACTTTTCTCTTCCCTTTCCTCTTTATTTATTTTTGTTTCCTTTTTTTCTTCGCTTTCTTCTTTTGTTTTAGATTGATTATCTTCAATACTCTTTAACAATTCAACTCCTTTTTTTGTTAATTGTCTTCCAGCTTTTTTTCCTTTAACTTTTTCAACATAACCAGCTTGTTCAGCCTGCTGTAAAATAACTCTTATAATTTTACCAGAACCTTTTCTGAACTGTTCAGGTTTAACCCCTCTTTTCTTTCTCCCTCCATATCTTGTCCTTAATCTATTTACCCCTACTACTCCTCTTAAATATAACTGTCTTAAAATTGATGCAGCTCTCCTATACCAGAAAGCATCTTCTCTGGGAGGCCTTTCTCTAGCAACACTTGTCTTTACAAATGCAGCCCATTCAGGCATTTTAAATTCACTAATATTCTTCAGCTGCTCAGCTAGTAAAGCATTATACCTTCCAGCTTTTACATTATATACTCCCATATTTCTTCCTAATTGTTATCAATTTTATTTGAATTTGGCTTTCCTTTCGGAAATAGAATAGCTTATAGCCATTTAACCTATATTTATCTTATTTTTTGGGTTTATAAATTTATTTGTTTCTAGGCGCTGTCCGGAAAGGCATAAATTTCAATTAGGCAAAAAATAAAGTTTACATTT
>CAZQGH010000045.1:0-7838 GCA_964592915.1 Candidatus Woesearchaeota archaeon
ATAATTCCCCCAACCAAACCTAATAATCCGGCTTCAATTAAAAACAACAACAAAATATCAGAATTTTTTGCTCCCACAGCTTTCATAGTTCCTATCTCTTTAGTTCTTTCCAAAACTGAGGTATACATAGTATTCATAATGCCTATGCCCCCAACAATCAGAGAAATGGCAGCAATTCCCACTAAAAACACAGTTACGATGTTTAAAATACTTGAAAAACTTTCTAACAATTCTTCAGGTGTTGAAACAGTAAAATCAATAGTCTTTTCAGTAACATCTCTGAATTTCATTAAATCTTTCTTTGTTCTGTCAGCTACCTCGTTTATGTTTTCTCCTGGTTGAATCTGAACTAAAATAAAATCAGCCCTGTTAGTGATATTAAACTGCTCTTCAAAATCATCAATATTCATATAGATATTCTGGTCATCTGCAGGATTCCCTACAGAAGCCATAATACCTCTAACTTCATATTCAACATCATTTATTTCAATATCATCTCCTGGCTTAACAGGTTTACTAAATAAATTGCTATATCTGTATGCATAACCAACAATAACCTCTCCCCTATGCTCAATTTCCAAATCTTTTCCTTCAGCAAGTTCTAAAGAACTTGATTCTAAAAAAACCTCCCATCCTTTCTCAGGATAACCCCCCAAAATAAAATATCTGGTTCCGCCAGCAAATTCAATTTTAGCATTGTCCATAACAAAATATGTAGCTAACCTCACTCCTCTCACTTTCTCAATAACTTCCACATCTTCTTTTGTTAGTTTTACTGCCTGTTCTGATAATGCACCTAATTGTCCCAAGTTGCTTCTCGGTTGTATAAAAAATTTATCAGTACCTAACATTTCAAATTGCTCTTCAATAGTATCAGATAAGCCAACGGATAAACTAACCAGCAAGAATATTGTTGCAATAGCTATAAATATCCCTAATATAGTAAGATAACTTCTTAACTGCCTTTCTTTCAAATTTTTAATTGCAATAAAAAAATAATCTTCAATCATCCTAACCTCTCAAAGCCTCAGCCGGTTTAAGTTTTGAAGCCTGCAATGAAGGGAAAAATCCCGAAGCCATGCCAACAAAAAAAGAAAAACTTATAGCTCCTAAAATCAGAGGTAATGAAAATTTCACAACTAGAATATCATTTCCAAGAAATGTATTAGCGATTAGTGAGACTCCAAATGCAAATCCCGCACCAATTAATGCTCCGATAATTCCCCCAACCAAACCTAATAATCCGGCTTCAATTAAAAACAACAACAAAATATCAGAATTTTTTGCTCCCACAGCTTTCATAGTTCCTATCTCTTTAGTTCTTTCCAAAACTGAGGTATACATAGTATTCATAATGCCTATGCCCCCAACAATCAGAGATATCATAGCAATCCCAGAAACAATTAAATTTACAACATTTAAAATAGTATTAACAGATTCTAGCGTCTGAGCAGGGGTTTGAACTGAAAAATCTTCTTCTCCTAAATCTAAATTTCTGTCTTTTCTTAATTTTTTTTCAATATCTTCAGCAACATCTTCAATTTTATCCATATTTTCAACTCTCACTACAATTAAATCAAATTCATCACCAATCTCTAAAGTGTCTTTCATATCTTCTTCTATCATAAAAACAACTGAATTAAGAGTAAAGCTTCCTGATTTTTCTAAAAATCCAGCAACTCTATATCCATCATCTTGGATTTTTATTTTTGAGCCAATTCTGATTTCTTTTCCAAAAAATTCATTCTCTGCAAAATCATTACCTAACAGGATTTTCCCTTTATCATCAACTTCTAATTTGTTTCCTCTTAAAATATCAACATTAAGAGTTTCATACATTATCTCTAAATCTCTTTCTTCCTGAGGAAGATTTGTAGCATAGTAAAAATTTGCAATTTTGTTATACTCTACTTTTATAGGTCTAATCAGTCGGGGGATAACTAGTTTTACCCCTTTAACAGATTCAATTAATCTTAAATCATTCTCTGTCAACTTCTTAATTGCAGTTGAACCAGGAGGGCCGAATCCTGTTTCAGCATTTGTTACAGTTAAAGTATCTACATCCAAAGCATCAAATTGCCCAGTTATAGCATTTTGTAATCCTTGCCCTAAAGAAATCAAAGAAACTACAGCTGCAATTCCGATAAAAATTCCGAGCATAGTTAACCAGCTTCTAAGTCTTCTTCTCTTCAAACTATTAAAAGATAACCTAAAAAAGTCTTTCATATTTGCAAATTTATTCCTCTATTTTCTTTTTTCTTCTTTTTTTTCTTATTATTCTGTAAATAATATAAATCAATATCACTGCAACAACTGCAAAAACAATTGTTAGGGTATTATCATTGTTGATTAATCCTAATTCAGCTGCATCTTGCCTACTATACGTTCTTATATTAACAAGAATAGATTCAGAATAATCATTATTCAAAATATCTCTGTATTTTAATATTACCGGCAAATTAAGAGAATTTGGAGCAGTTCCTTTAATATATATGTCAAAATCAGCAGATTCAAAATCATCACTATCAACATCCCCAATATAAATTTTATTTGAAGATATGATATCATAACTTGGACTCTCTTGCAATCCAAGTTCTAAAAACTTAGCATCTCCTAATCCTTTATTAGTAACTCTTATTGTTAATTCATTATCTTCCCCTTTCAAAATCAAACCATCTCCTATTCTTAAATCTAATAATAAAGGAGAGTTTATGCTTATTGTAAGAATGCTATTTTTTTCAAATTCTTTTCCTTCTTCATCAGCATAAGTTATTTTTACCGGAATTTTATAAACACCTGACTGAGCATTTGTTAATGCAGTTACAGTAAATCCAGCTACTTCCTGCCTTCCTTCTCTTATCTTGTTAAAACTTATCTCAGGGGATTCTCTTGCTTTAAATGGAAAATTTGTTATATCAACAGAAACAATAACATTTTTAGCATCTAAATCACCATCATTTTTCAAAACCATATTTATAAATACATTTTCACCAGGCATGATTTCGTCAGGCCTGATTACAAGAGATTCAATAGATAATGCTGAAATTAGGTTAAGATAAATTAACATTAAGAATATAACTCCTAAAATTGTTTTTAATTTGAATTTCATTTTAAATCTTTCTCAAATTCTTTTAATAATTGTAAAATTTTTGAGCGATATGCTTTTGGATAATCATTATCTTCACTCATTAGAGCTTTCCTACTCAATATGCCAGCTCTAACTGATAAAGCAGGACTTTCAGAAGTAATTTCCTCTTCATGAATTAACCATTTATCATTTGCAGCAACAATATATTTTTTTTCTCCATTATCCCCAAAAGAAAAAAAATTTCTATGATATCTGTTCCCCAAGTAAATTACCTCTATATCTCCATTATCAGTTCTAAACAAGTATGCTCCTCTAGTTTCTAAAATTTTAGTTTTCATCTAAACTGGCTATTGATTGTTTAATTTTTCTTAAAATATAGTTAGAAGAGGGAGGCCCTCTTTCATATTCATAATACTCACATAGTTTTAAATGAGCCTCGCCCATTTTTTTCAAAGCTTTTCTGACATTAGGACAATCTTCGACCTTTTTCTCTCTCGCTTCTTGATTTAATATCTTAATAATCTCATAGCTTTCTTCTATTCTTCTTTCTAGTTTTTCAGGGGAGACATTATCTATCTCTTTTTCTCTAAATCCGCTTATACTATAAGCTATTCCTCTCGCTTCAACTTCAATCCATTTTGCATTCAGATAATTCAAAATTTTATTTGCCATTTTGTATTTCTCCATCTTTCAATCTAACTATTTTCTCAGCTTGTTTAGCCATTTCCAAATCATGTGTGACCATAATTATTGTTTTGCCTTCTTTATTCAAATCTTTTAAGATTTTTAAAACAGCTTTTCCAGTTTTAGAATCTAAATTTCCAGTAGGTTCATCAGCTAAAATTACATCAGGCTCATTTGCCAGTGAACGGGCAATAGCAACTCTCTGCCTTTCTCCACCAGACATCTCTGTTGGTAAGTGAGTTAATCTGTGTTTTAATCCAATCTGGATTAACAAATCTCTTGCTCTTTTCTCTCTCTGAATTTTTGGAACCCCCTGAAAAACCATAGGCAAAGCTACATTTTCCATAGCAGTTAAAGTCGGGATTAAATTAAACGTCTGGAATATAAAACCAACTTTTTTCCCCCTAATCTGAGCTAAATCTGACTCATGCAGATGCTCAATATTCTGCCCATCTAAATATATATCTCCCTTAGTTGCCAAATCTAATGCACCCACTAAATTCATCATTGTTGATTTTCCTGAGCCACTTGGACCAACAATTGCAATAAAATCTCCTTTGTCAATACTTAAACTTGCATTGCAAACTGCTTTGACTACAGAATCACCCATCTGATAATTTTTGCATACATTATCTAATTTTATTATTTCTTTTGATTTTGCCATTATCCTATTGTTGGAAATCCTCCAATATAATGTAAATTTAATTTTTTGTTTTCTTTTATTTCATCTGATTTTCTGATTATTTGCAGATTATCTCTTAAAAAATTGCAAGGTTCTAAAACATTTCCACACTTAATCTCAATTCCACTTTCTGGATTCATTCTTCTTAAATGCACTGCTTTACCCTCTACAAATGTATATACCCCAATCATACCCGCTACATAAGTTATTGAAGCTAACACTAAAGCTTTTTTTCCTGCTTCATAAATCTTATCAAATAAATCTTCCATTTTCTAATGTTTATGATTAACTCAGAATTATCTGCAACTCCGAGATTTATGCTTATAGACTCGCGAAATTGCTCGTGAGGCTAATCACCTCATAACATGAATGTTATTCTTTATTATATATTTTTTGTTTTTTAAATTTTTTATAAATCATATATGCTCCTATTAATACAGCAATTACAATAACCCAGATTATCCATGAACTAATTTTTTTAACATCACTTTTTTCAGGAATTTCTATTAGAACATCTATCTGTTCGGTATATTGTCTGTTATTAGCATCTCTGTATTCTATTTTCAAAGGTAATTGTATTTCCTGAGTATCTTTTAAAAGTTTTAAATTGAAATCAGCAGATTCAAAATCATCACTATCAACATCCCCAATATAAACTTTATCTGAAGATAGGATATCATAATCTTCACTATCCATTAATTCAGCAGTTAAAAACTTTATATCTGTCAAACCTTTATTTACAACATCCAAAGTTATTTTTCCTTTATTATTCCCATTATAAATTTCTGAATTAGAAAACAAAACAACTATTTCAGGATTAGAACCAATAAATAAACTTATAGTACTAGTTTCTTCTATTTCCTCTCCAATCTGGTTCAGATAACTTATTATTAATGAAAAACTATAAACTCCTTCTCCCGCACTTGGCAATGTTTTTATATTAAAGATAAATTTTTCTGAAGAATTTGGCTTCATAATCCTTAATTTTCTTCTTATTGTATCTCCAATATCCGGAGAAAATTGTTCAGGCAAGTCTAATTTAACAATCACATCTTTTAATTGAAAATCGCCCACATTTGATATGGTTAATTCAAGTTTAGCTTCATATCCTGGAGAAATATAAACCGGAGTAACATTTAAATCTTGAATATATATCACTTTGCCATACTTAAGTCTTTGCTGTCTTTCTAAATCTAGATTAGATTGAGCAAGAACACCTGCCATTAAGAATATCATTAAAATTATACCAGACACCAGTATTTTTCCTCTTTTCATTAACATTACCTCTCTAAATATACTTTTATATGTTTTCATTTTAGACATCCTCGAACATTTTAATTATTTTTTTTAAAATCTTTTCAGCAAATAAAATTTGTTTGTAATAATCTTCTGCAATTTTAATCTCTTTTTTTGAATAATTCTCCTTTTTATACTTTTTAATTATTCCAGGCAGCTGTTTTTTAGTTTTTAACACAACTTTTTCATATTTTATTTTTGCCAATTCCATCATCTTGTCCATCATATTTTTTTCCATGTAATAATAGACTTTTTTTGAGCCAGGTTTTCTTATTTTGTTTACCAATCCAATTTGTTCAATCAGTTTCAGTGCTGTAGAAACAGCAGATAAGCTATATCTGGTTTTTTTTGACAGCTGATTTAGAGATAACTCTTTAGGTTCAACATATAGAATACTTATTAATTTTGAAGTTAAAGAATCTAATCCCTGAACTTTACAGTTTTGCTGCATTAATTTTATAAATTCTTGTTTAGCAGACATTTTGTTTTTATATATTCTCAACTTTCAGTAATTACTGAAAATAGTGAAAATAACTATATAAATGTTTTTGTTTTGGTATCTTAAAATTATAATTCAGTAGAAAACTTTAAAAACACTCAAAAAGCATTATTAATATGCTTATACCAATTAGATGTTTCAGTTGTGGAAAGCCGGTAGCTCATCTGTATGAAGACTTTAAAAAAAGAGTAGCTGATGGCGAAAACCCCAAAAAAGTATTAGATGAATTAGGTTTAGAAAGATATTGTTGTAGAACGCTCTTTATTGGGCATGTTGATTTATTAGAAACAACAAGCAAGTTTAAGAAATTTTAGCTCTTTCTCTATTTTCAGGTTTATTTAGTTTTCTTAACATTCCTGGTAAGCTATATGATTCACAACTGGATACTTTATCCTTTCTTCCATCATATCCCCAAAAATGACAATCCTGATCATCACAAGTATAGCATTTTTCGCTTGTATTATCGCATAAAGTGTCAAAATTTTGTCCGACTCTAAATGCAATATCTTTAATCACAATATTTTTTCTTCCGCCTCCTCTTTTTTCAACTAATCTGTCTCTTTTCCCATTTGGTTTAACAAAAGGTTCTGTCCATGATACAGGAATTACTCTTTCACCATCCACCTTGGTTAATCCATGACCACTTTCATAAACATATCTCTCTATACCCCTCATTCTATCCCAACCATTTGTTACATTTCTGCCTCGATGAAAACTTTCAAAATAATGCCCATTAAAAGGATTTGATTGGCCTCCTCCATACCAAATTCCTTCTATCTCCGATTTTTTAATCATGAAATAAGGCAATTTAGCAATTATCTCTTCAGTAATTTCTCTGTCAAACATCTCATCAATACTGCCAAAGATTATAGCATGCATATCAGGAAAAAATCTTGTATTGCCTCTAATATGACCATTTACTATAGCTTGAGCATCTTTATGATCTACTAAAAATTCTCCAGAATATCCTATCGCTCTTGCTCTTTTTTCTTTATCTTCTAATTGTCCTTGGAATCTCTTTTTGTATCTTTCAGGAGCAATTTCAATTGCTTTTTGAATTCCAATTGGCAACATAACTCCTTTGAACTTCTGATTAGTCAGACAGTTACCAGTATCTTCAAATTCATAAACCAAAGGAACAGAATTAATTGAGTTAAAACCTGTCACAGTAACCAAAACTGAGTTACCTTCTCTTGAACCCCTTGGATCTTCCACACCCCATCTTTCTGATTTATCAGTAGCAGGTAAAGAGTATTCATTATCTGGTTCAATCAAAACTTTTATATTTTCAATTTTTGTCGGACCGATTAATTCTCCTACCATAACAATAGATGTTTCTCCTCCTCTTTCATTTTGTTTCACTCTTCTCCAGATTGCATATCTTTTTCCATGCAAATCTAAGGGGTTTTGGATAACCGCCATATTAAAATCTCTCGAATTTTCATCAGAAATATTAAGTATGCTAGGAGATTCTGCAATGCTATCTAAAGAACTCCCTGCACCTCTTTTAAGTCTTGTCTCTGGCTCAGGTGGACCACTATCCATAAAACAAACATATATTAGATATATATAAATCTTACTTTTTTAGG
>CAZQGH010000046.1:0-174 GCA_964592915.1 Candidatus Woesearchaeota archaeon
TAGAGGGAATCACAATCTAGTTAAAAGCTATCACCTTTTAATTATACAGAACCTATAATAAAAAGCTTTATAAACTTCTTTTTTCTTGAGAAATTATCAAACTACATCGCTGAAACCATTTTTTCTGGTTATAGGCGCATAGGTAGGAGGTAAACCTTTAGAAAAGGTTTACAA
>CAZQGH010000046.1:274-7112 GCA_964592915.1 Candidatus Woesearchaeota archaeon
ACTGGCATAAAGCCATATATCAACCAGAAGAAAGTTGATAGCTGATAAACATTTAGAAAAGGCTTCAAAGTTTTTTAAACTTTGACAGTGCTCAGAAATCCATAAAAGATTTCTGACATTTACAAACTGGCATAAAGCCATATATCAACCAGAAGAAAGTTGATAGCTGATAAACATTTAAACTAATTAAAATGAATAAAGAAGATATAATTAAAGCTTTAAAAGAAATAGAAAAACAAAAAGATAGAAATTTTAATCAGTCAGTAGACTTTATTATCAATTTGAAAAAATTTGATTTAAAAAGAGAATCAATTAATATAACTTTGACACTGCCTCACAAAGTTAAAGAAAAAAAAGTTTGTGCTTTTTTTGAAAAAAAATCTGAATTAGTTGATACTGTAACCAGAGAGCAATTTGATTCTTATAAAGACAAAAAGAAGCTGAAAAATCTTGCTAAAAATTATGATTTTTTTATAGCTAATGCAAAATTAATGCCTGCTGTTGCCTCAACTTTTGGAAGAGCTTTAGGCCCTCTTGGAAAAATGCCTTCTCCTCAGGCAGGAATTCTTCCTAATGAAAATGATGAAACTGTAAAAGCATTATTAGAAAGAATTGACAGACTTGTTAAAATCAGAACTAAAGAAGCAAGTATTAAACTTTTAGTTGGAAAAGAAGAGATGGATAATGAAAAAATAGCTGAAAATGCATTAACTATTTACGATGCTGTTTTGAAAGAATTGCCTCAGAAAAAAGAGCAAATAAAATCTGTTATGATTAAATCTACTATGGGAAAACCGGTAAAGATAAAATGAAATCCAAAGGGCAGGAATTAAAAGAAAAGCAAGTTGAGGAATTAAAAGAAAAAATTGAAAATAGCAGAGCTTTTGTTATAACAGGAATTAAAAGTTTGGGTGCTGCAAATTATCAGGCAATAAGAAAACAAATAAGAGATAAAGCAGATATTAAAGTTTATAAGAAAAACATTATGTTAAAAGCCATTGATAAGATTGAAAAAGGTGCAATTAAGCATCTCAAACCTTATATTAAAGAAGATATAGCTTTAATGTTTTCTAAAATTGATCCTTTTGAATTATCTGTAATGTTGGGAGAAAGTAAGACTCCTGCAAAAGCTAAGCCAGGGCAAATAGCTCCTGAAGATATTGAGGTTAAAGAAGGGCCTACAGACTTGATGCCTGGCCCGGCAATTTCTCAGTTAGGGGATTTGGGGATTCCAATTGCTGTAGAAGAAGGAAAAATTGTTATTAAAAAAGATAAAGTGATAGCGAAAGAAGGTGAAAAAATAAGCGAGGGAGCTGCAGATGTGATGTCCAAATTAGATATTAAACCATTTGAAATTGGTTTTGAACCTTTAGCGGCATATGATGTTAAAGAGAATAAATTTTATGAAAATATTGAAATTGATAAAGAAAAAATACTGGATAGTTTAAAAAATTCAGGAGCAAGAGCAGTTGCATTTGCTTTTAGTATTGGTTATATTTGTGAGGAAACAATAAATCCGATATTGGGAAAAATAAAAGCTGAAGCTGATACCTTATCAAAGATAATAGATGAAAAAGCTACAGTCAAAGAGGAAGTTAAGCAAGAAAAAGCTGGGACTCTAGAAAGTGGACAAGAAGCTGGAAAAGAATTAAAAGATGTTGAGGAAAAAGCTAAAAAAGATGTTTCAAAAGATGAAGAAAGTAACGAAGGAGAAAAACAAGAAAAGAAGAAAGAAGAAAAATCAGATGCTCAAAAAAATAAATCCAGGGAGGAAAACTAAATATGGAATATGTATATGGAGCTTTACTTCTTCACAAATTAGGGCAGGAAGTGAATGAAGCAAATGTGAAAAAAGTAATTTCTGCGACTGGAACAGATGTAGATGAAGCTAAAGTTAAGGTTTTAGTAGCAGGATTAAAAGATGTTGACATTGACAAAGAATTAGAAACAGCAACAATTGCAGCACCAGCAGCTGGAGGAGCAGCAACAGGCGGAGAAGGAAAAGAAGAAGAAAAGAAAGAAGAAAAGCCAGAAAAAGCAGAAGAAGCTGCAGAAGGTCTTTCATCCTTATTTGGATAATTTTTTATTTTATTTTACATTAAAATAGAAAGACCTTCTTAATCCTAATTCTATAACTGAGAAAGTGAATAGTATTAATTATTAAGATAAAGTTTAAAAGTATAAATTTTCTATATTTACCATGATGCCTGCGTCGCATAATGGTATTGCACCAGCCTTGAGCCTTAATGCATGAAAGCTGGGCCCTTGCGGGCATCCCCGTTCGATTCGGGGCGCAGGCGTTTTTTAGAATCGAAGTAGAATCAAGTAATAAAAATAATGGCCTTTGCATAAATTGAATTTAATTATGTGGATAAGCAAATTGCTCTAATTCAGGAGTTGTTCTTATTAAATCTTCAATTCCCCAACCATGTCTTTCTAACATAGCTCTATCAATTCTTGTATTAGGTCTAGAAGGATTTTCTTTACTATATGCATATCCTGGTTGAGTCATCCAAGCACCTCGTCCACCTTCAGTTTCATTTAAAAATTGTAATTCTTTTTTCACCATTTCAAGATCTGCTTCTTTTAATTTTTTTATAACTTGATCAAACTCTTCCTGCTCTAACAAACGATAAAAGGAAAAAGAAAAGCTCCTACCATTTATACCCCCAATAAAACCTTTAGGACCATATCTGACTTGCTCTCCTCTTCTAAATAAGGCATATTCTCCAGTGCCAAGAGTATAATGCAAATTTTTAGAATTATGATCCTGATTTAACTCTGATTTTACAATCACATTGTATTGGTGCCTTTCTGGTATACCATAAACTCCTCCATGCCAGAAAACCAATCCTGTAGGTAAAACAACTCCTTGTGTTTGTAAATGATCCTCTGCCTCTTCTCTTGACCCTATTGTTACTTTACTACATCTAGGACACTCATAAGCTTCAACTTGTTTTAATTGTTCTACCATCTTAATTTCAGAATTCTAAGGCGATTCTTTACCACCACCTCTTATTTAAAGAACTGATTAAATATATAAATATATCGTTTCAACCAAACAAATTTCTCAGTTTTTGTAAGAAAGATTGTTTGATTTTTTCTTGTTCAAGTTTTTCTTCAATGCCTTCTTCATAAAGCGGTTCTCTCTCAACTTTAATTTTTGGTTTTTCTTTTAATTTAGGAGCTTTTTTAGCTAATCTTTCATTAGCTAATTTAATAGCTTTAGCAACTTCAGAACGGGAATATCCCTGAGATTCTAAAGCCCATTTTAATGATTCAGTTGTATAACCTTTAGAAACATTTTTTTCTATGTATTTAACTAAATTCTCAATATATCCTATGCTCATTTTATTTATAATGAAGAAGAAGTTTAAAAATTTATTTAATTAATATAGGCTTTAGATGGGAATAAAAATCTGCTGCATCTTCTAATCTTTGTTTTGATGCAGAATAAAGTGTTAATAATTTTTCTCCTTTTTCAACTTTTTCTTTTAGATTTTTTAATAGATATAATCCTGCAGATTTGTCAACAGGAGAACCGGCAACTCTTGCCAACTGATTTATTTTTTTATTGTCCATTAAAGTAATTTTTCCAGATTTGTGTGCTTTAATCTCTTTTTTATACTTTCCCGGAATTAATTTTCTAACTTTTCCATCCTGAGAAGAAATTATCTTTTTAAATTGCTCAAATGCTTTTCCTGACTTAAGTATCTGATAAGCTTTTTTTTCTCCTTTGCCTTTTTTTACCTTGCCAGTTATTTCTAAAATTTTTCCCGCTAAAAAAACAGATTTTTTTTCCAAATCTAATGGTCTGTCATTATCTTGTTTTAATACTGATATGATATCATTCATTTCCAAATTTGGACCTATGCCTTTTCCGATGGGATTGCTCCCTTTTGTCAAAACACATTTTACTTTTATATTAAAATATTTTCCAAATTCTCTAAATTTTCTAGATAAATTTTTTGCTTTTTTCTTGCTAACTTTGGCTGAGTTTCCATAAGGAATATCTATTAAAACATGAGTTGAACCTACGGAGATTTTTTTAGCTAAGATTGAAGCAATCAATTGAGGTTCAGGGTCGATATTTAATAATCTTTCGACTCTGATTAGTTTATCATCAGCTGGAGCTAGTCCTAAAGAACCTCCCCATGCTAAAAATGCATTTGCTTCCTGAAGGATTTTTCTTAATTTTTTTTCTTTGAATTCGACTTTTGCTATTGTTTCTATCACATCAGCTGTTCCTGCAGCTGAGGTAATAGCTCTTGAAGAAGTTTTAGGCATTTTCAATCCTGCTGCAGCACAAATTGGAACTAAAATAGGAGTTGTTCTGTTCCCTGCTACTCCTCCGATTGAATGTTTATCTGCTACAATTTTGTAGTTGAATTTCATTATCTTGCCAGTTTCTGCCATTGATTTAATTAAGCTGATTGTTTCTTTTTTTGACATGCCATTATTATAAACTCCAGAAACAAAATATGCAATTTCTGCTTCAGTTAATGCATTTGTCACAATATCTGTTATGATTCTTTTAACTTCTTTCTCATTTAACCTATTTCCAGATAATTTTTTATGGATATAGTATAAACTTCTTGGTTTTGAAGTTAGTCTGATTTTTAATTTATCTCCTTTTTTTATATTAAGAGTTTTAAGAACTTCTGAGGAGACTCCAATTTCTTTTTGTTTAACTAGTGCATCTGAAATATCTAAAACACATATTAATTTTCTTCTTCCTTTGGAAACAATTATTCTATCATTGGGGTTGAAACTAAGTTTTTCAGACAAACTTCTGTTTAAAACTGCTATAGGTTTTCCTGCTGACAAATTTAAAGGTTTAGCTTTTACTTCCATTATTCCTCTTTTTCTTCTT
Source organism: Candidatus Woesearchaeota archaeon (assembly GCA_964592915.1). Classification (GTDB taxonomy): domain Archaea; phylum Nanobdellota; class Nanobdellia; order Pacearchaeales; family GW2011-AR1; genus CAZQGH01. The sequence goes on from CAZQGH010000046.1 coordinate 5,148, forward strand.
TGAATATAAAATCAAAATTCTTTTTCCGGTACATTTCCAATATTAACAATAAGTATGATATTACTAAGGGGCCTATAAAAAATCCAAGGAAACCGAATACTAAAAATCCTCCTACCATTCCAATTAATACTAATGCTGAATTAACTTTAGTTTTCCATGCCACTAAATTTGGCCTTATCAATGCATCAACCCATGAAACAACTATAACTCCATAAATCAATAATCCAACTCCTGCAAAAGCTCTTCCTGAGATTAACATATAAATAGCAGCTGGGAACCAGACTAAAGAAGGGCCAATAATTGGAATTATCCCCACAATTGTTGCAATAAATGTCAAAGTTAAAGCAGTTGGGGCTCTGAACAAAAACAAACCTATTCCGGTTGTGATTCCCTGTAAAATCCCAATTAAAATCTGCCCATAAATAACTGAATTTGTAATCTCTTTACTTCTTAAAAAAAATTCATTTCCTGTTTTTGCTGAAAAGGGCATTAATGATTTAACATATTGTTTCAAATTTTCCATATCCCTTAAAACAAAATAAAATGTGAATAAAATTAATATAATATGCAGCATAATTATCGGCAAGTTAACCAAAGTTCTTGCAAAAGTGTTTAGAAGTGAATTAACCAGATTTCCAATAAAACTGTTCAGAGATGAAGAAAACTGGTTTGCTAATTCAGTTGAAAAAACAGAAGGGAAATTTTCCAGTAAAAAATCAGAAATATTGATTTGCTGCAGAGATAAATAAATCTCAAACACTTGCCTTATAATAAGCGGAACAAAAATTATTAAGGGAATGATTATAATTAAAACGCCTAATAAGCAAATTAAAAAAGCTGATAAATTTTTTCTTTTTGTTGCTTTGTATAATCTCTTATATAGAGGATAAAAGATATATCCTGCTAAAAAACCTGTAATAACCGAGACAAGAATAGGTCTTAAAATTAAGAAAGCCAGAACAAACAATGCTCCTATTAACACATAAGAGACTATTCTATTTAATGTTGTCTCATCTACCATGATTTAAATAGATAAAATTAATTTATAAAAGTTGTGTCAAAAAATTTATAAAGAGAATTCCTTACATTAAACTATGAATTTCATAAAAAAGATTTTTAAAGAGGAAATAGATGAAGAAGTTCATCAGGAATTTGTTAGATTTAGCAAGGGAAATTTTGAAGAAAGATATTTAATTGAAGGTAAAAAACAAGCTAATCAATGGAAAATAAAAACCAGCTCAGAATTTGCAAATTTCTTTATTTCTGAATGTTTAAAAAAAGTTTCAGGAACAGTTAAAGTGAAAGGAATAATTATTGCTACATATGACTTGTCTGAAAATATTGATTTTGAATTTGAATTAAAAAAATATATGGGAATTCAGAAGTATGTCGTTAATACAGAAGTGGAAAAAGATAAATTAATAGAATTAATGGAAAAACATCCGAAAGTTTTTTATGCTTTAAGCTTTAAAACTCCTGATTGTGAATTAAAAATTAAAGAAAAGGCTCCAAAATCTGGCAAACCTTCTTCAAAAGGTGATAAAAAACCTAAAGCAAATTTCTGCACTTTGAAAACTAAGGACAAAGATATTGTCAGAGATTTAATTTTTGATGTGCCTGATTTCAAAGAAGTTTTTATTTCTCATGAAATTCAGATTGAAGAGATAATTTATCCTGACAACATGGAACAATTAAAACCTGAAGAGGTTAGAGAATCTTGCAAAAGAAAAGGTAAGATAATCAGGAGATTAGTTGTTGATGGCAAAAATCTGAAAGAAGAAAAAGAGTTTGTTGCATAAGCCAACCTTTTCTTTTAGAAAAAGAAAAGTCGGCTGGCTTAAAAGAAAACTAAAAAAACAAAAATACTGAACAATTCTATGTTTTATTCATATGTTTTGTATTATATGTTCTGTAGAAAGTTTATTATAAATGACAACATATTATTTATTAAATACCAAAAAAGAG
>CAZQGH010000047.1:0-4893 GCA_964592915.1 Candidatus Woesearchaeota archaeon
TTGGTATTTAATAAATAAGGGGTGGTCCTTTTATAATAAACTTTCTACAGAGCATAAAACACCAAAAGGTTTAAATACCTAACATTGTTATATAGTGTTATGTGTAATAAAAATTGTGATTGCGGATATCCTGAAAAAAGATGGTTGCAATTCCTAATACTTAGAGTAGTGTGCGAAAAACAAACTTATGGATATGACTTAATTAAGTCAATTGAAAAGATTAGTCAAGGAAGGCATAAAATTAAGTCTGGAACCATGTATACCACACTAAGACGAATGGAACAAGAAAATTTATTAAAATCAGAATGGAAAGAAAGTAAAAATGGTCCTAATAGCAGAGAATATAAAATAACCAAGAAAGGAAGAGAGTACCTTAAAAAATGGCTTGAGATAGTTATTGAAAGAAAAAAGATGATGGATAAAATGGCTAAATTCTATGAAACTGAATTTGGAGGTAAATAAAATGCATATAAAAGACCTAAAATCTAAAGGAAAATTCTCATCAGATAAACCAAATAAAGAAGATATATTAAAAACAGAGAATTTCAACATTGTAGTTGTTTGTCTTGAAAAAGGTCAAGAAATAAAACCCCATCCAGAGCCCTATGCAGTATTCTTTTTTATTTTAGAGGGTAAAGGAATATTCACAAGTGAAAATGGTGAAAAAGAATTAAGCGAGGGAGATTCAATTTTTATGAAATCAGATAAAATAAGAGGAATTAAATGCATAGAAAAATTGAAGATTTTAGGGGTTCAAGATGGGCATTAATAAGAACAAAATAATTGAAGTAGAGGCATTAGTAAAAAAATTCAACTCTTTTATAGCCGTAGACAATATAAGCTTTGAAGTTGAGAGAGGAGAAATATTTGGTTTGCTTGGTCCTAATGGTGCAGGCAAAACTACCACAATAAGAATGCTTACAGGAATATTCAAGCCCTCAAAAGGTAAGATTCATATAAATAACTGTGATATGGAAAAAGAACCTTTGAAAGCAAAGCAGCTTATGGGCATTGTTCCTGAAATGGCAAATGCTTATGTTGATTTATCTGCTTACAAAAATATGGTTTTGATTGGGGAATTGTATGGTCTTGATAAACAGAAAATAAAGGAGAAAACAAAAGATTTGCTAAAATTGTTTGGGTTATATGAAAGAATGCATGATAAAGTAAAAACATTTTCTAAAGGGATGAAACAGCGTTTGATTATAGCCATGGGTCTGATTAATGATCCTGAATTGCTGTTCTTAGACGAGCCTACATCAGGTCTTGATGTGGAAAGCGTCAGACTTATAAGAACACTCATCCGAAAATTTAATGAGAAAGGAACAACAATTATTCTAACAACTCATAATATTGGGGAAGCTGATAATCTTTGTGATAAAGTTGCTATCATGAATCATGGAAAAATCATGGCTTTAGACAGACCTGCGAAACTAAAGAATATAATTCAAAGTAGTTCTTCTATTGAGATTGCTTTTGAGAAAAAAGTGGATATGCAAGAACTCAGATTTAAAGGAGTTGATAAGATAAAAAAGAAGGGTGATAAAATAAAATTCTACACTAAAACTCCTGAGGAAATTCTCCCTATTTTAATTAAATATTCTCAATCTTCAAAAAACAAAATTTTATCAATTAATACTTTAGAGCCAAATCTTGAAGACATATTTGTAAAATTAACAGGTGAGAAAAAATGAATATTTTAGGATTTGTAGAGCAAATAAAAAGATCCTTAGCTATTGTTAAAAAGGATTTATCTATTTACTATATGAAAGGACCTGTGGTAATTTTTGGCCTGCTTTTACCAGCGTTTTTGTTTATTTCTTTTGCTTTGGGTAAAGATTTGGCAATTGAATTCTTATTTCCAGGTTTGCTTGCCATGGCTCTTTTTTTCGCATCAACTTCTATTGGTCCTGCTATAGCACCAACAGAAACAAGTACAAAAACTTTAGAAAGGATTGTTTCTGCTCCAATAACTTTATGGGCAATTATTTTTGGAGATATATTAGCATCTTTTTTATTTGGACTCTTTATAACAGCATTTATCTTTTTATTAGGAGTTATTTTGTTGGGAACAGAGTTTATAACCTTAAGTCTTATATTAGGTACAATATTAGCTGCTTTTTGTTTTTCTGCATTTGGATTAGTTTTGTCTGCACCACCCACTGATAAACCCTCCAACATAATGATGCTGTCTTCTCTAATAAAATTTCCTTTAATCTTTATAAGCGGAGTATTTATTCCTCTCAGCCAGATGCCTGGTGCAAGCAGATTTATCTCATTTATTTCTCCTCTAACATATTATACTGATGTAGCAAGATATTCTGTAGAAGGCATTAGTTATTTTCCTCCAGTCATCAACTTATTTATCCTTTTAGGATTTTCTGCTTTATTTCTCGCTGTAGCCATAATCTGGCATGGAAAGAGTTTGACTAAAAGATTTTAAACACTCTTATTTTCTCTCTGTATAACTTGCAGTTTTTAGGAGGGGGATTTAGGACATTGCGTTGGATATTGAAAGTTATTCTTGTAGTAATAATGGGTATTATAGTACAAGGATAATTAATAAAATTCAAATTCTCAATAAATATAACCTTACTCATACCTCAATGCATCAACAGGATTTAATTTTGATGCCCTATAAGCAGGAATTGCCCCAGCTATCATACCTATTAAAACTGAAAATAATAAAGCACCTATTACAAGTTTAGGGGTTATTGAAGTTGCCCCAAACATTCTGCTTGTCATTCCTCCACCATTAGTACCTAAAGAACCAACAAAATTAGAACCAAAAAATCCGAATATAACTCCTCCAATTCCCCCTACCAACCCAATCAATGCAGAATTTAACAAAAAGATTAAAAGAATATCTTTGTTCTTTGCTCCAATTGCTTTCATTATCCCTATTTCTTTTGTTTTCTCTAAAACAGAAGTAAACATTGTATTTGCAATTCCAACACCTCCAACAATTAAAGAAATTGCTGCAATAGCTGTAAGAAACAAAGTCATAGTGCCTAATGTTTCCCTAATTGCCTCTTGTTTATCTGCAGGATTTGTGACAGTGAAATCCTGGTCTTTCTCACTTAAACTTCCTCTTGAAAACCTAAGCTTTTTTTCTATTTCTCCAATTGTTTCATCAACAAAATCTATATTTTCAATCTTTACATAAACAGAATCAAATTCATTATCACCAATATCCTCAAAAGTAGTTCTTGCAATATTTATGGGCATATAAACTGAACTTCCAGATTCGGTTATTCCTACAACTTTAAATGATTTTCCTTCAATTGTCACCTTACTATTTAATGGAATTCCATCCTCAAAAGTTCTTTTAACAATATCTCCGCCAAGAACAACAGAATATGAATCTCCTGCTCCTAAAAATCTGCCCTCGCTAATAGATTCTATAGTTATATCTTTCCATACTAAAACATCAACTCCTTTTACAGTTAAGGATGCAGTTTTACTAGAATAAGTTAAATCCCCTTTATCAGACACTTCACCCATTACATACTTTACATTATTGATATTTTTTAAAATTAAAACATCTTTAGCAGTTAAATTTTCTTGATCTGATGAAGATGAATCACTTTCTTTATTTTTTCCCATTTTAAACCCGCCTTCAGAACCTTTGGCTTGTGAAAAGCCAGGAGTAATTGTTAATACATCTGCACCTAAACTTCCTAAATTCTCTTCTAAACTTTGTTGAGCTCCCTGACTTATAGAAACAATAGAAACAACAGCAGCAATACCAATCACAATTCCAATAATCGTAAGCCAACTTCTAAGTCTGCTATGCAATAGAATATTCAGGGCTAATTGAAATGACTTTTTCAATCTCATTTTTTAATTCAAACCTATTTTTTCTTTTCTTTATCTTTAACATTCTTAATCCAATCAGGAACTGCTTTAGAAGAATCATTAGATTTGCTTTTATTAAATAAGCCTCTAATTTTTTGTTTTAGTTTATTATAAGATTCTTTTGTTTGTTTTGGATATTTTTTATATCCAATAAAACAGCCAATTATTATAATTCCAAGGATTATCCAAAAAGTCCAGTTAATTCCCAAATTTTCTTCTTGTTTCATCCCTTTTTTAGAACCTGGAATATCACTTCCTCCAGAGCTTATTTTTAGTGGTGTTTCCATATTAACAATTCTTCTTTCTCCTATAGCATCTGTATAATAAATGTCGAATTGAAGATTTTTTTTCTGAGAATTTTCTTGTGACAATGGAATTAAACTAAAACTTACTATTGTGTAATCTCCTGCATCTAAATTTCCAACCATCTGCCCGTCTGTTCCAGTTGCTTTAAACCCTTCTTGCTCAGGAATTCGGACAACGACAGAATTAGCAGTATATTTTCCGGTATTTGCTATTGCAATCGAAATTTCTGAACTTTCTGCTTCTTGAATTACTGCGTCAAAAGAAGTTTGAACTTGGTTCACAGAAATTTCAAAAGGTTTTATCATAAAGTAATCTGAATACTTGCTTGAAGAATATTTAAAATTTAATTCATTAGTTCCTTCAACTGCATCTTTGTCAACTCTAACTTTGTAACGCATGACAACTTCATTATATTTTGTATCTTCATAAACTCTAATTGCTTCCTCATTGCTATCCAGACTAAAAGGAAATTCTTCAATTAATTCAAACTTAACGTAATTAACAGAAGTGCCCAATCTTGCTTTTATCCAAATATCAAAATATTCTCCTGGATTTGCGGGATAAGGCTCATATTTTAGAGAAGTGATCTGGATTCCATCAAAATCATAACTATATGAATAATTTATTTCTTCAGCAGAAACAGAACTAATTAAAAAAATTCCAATTAATAAAAATAACCAAGAATATTGTAATTTAAATTTATTTTCTCTTTTCATTTTAACTTTTAAT
>CAZQGH010000048.1:0-4810 GCA_964592915.1 Candidatus Woesearchaeota archaeon
ATAGAGGGAATCACAATCTAGTTAAAAGCTATCACCTTTTAATTATACAGAACCCGGATTATCATGCACAAATCAGGATAAATATATAAATTATAGATGATTAGTAAGCATTATGAAGAAAAATACCTATATCTCACTGATAATAACATTACTAGTCATTATTATGCTTGCTTTTATTTACTTATTTAGTTTAACTCCCTGTGATTATGATTCTGCTACAAAACAGTATATCAACAGAAACACAGAAGAGTGCAAAACGATTCATATTTCATGTGCTGAAAATCGTGAACCTTTTTTTGATAAATGCGGGTGTGGATGTAAATTAACTACTGAAAAGAATTTTTGCACAGAACAACAAAGAAAAGCTGAAGTCTGCCCTGTAATTTACCAGCCAGTTTGCGGTTATTTTAATACTGAAAAAGTTAATTGCATTAAGTCATGTTTCCAAACATTTCCTAATTCATGTTTAGCTTGTGCAGATGAAAATGTTGAATACTGGATTTTAGGAGAATGCTAATCAAAAAAGATGGCTTATAAAATTGGTTCTCTGAGACTTGATAATCCTTATTTTCTAGCTCCTATGGTTGAAATTAATGATATAGCATTCAGATTATTATGTAAAAATTCAGGAGCTTCACTAACCTACACAGGAATGATAAATCCCTTATCAAAACAAAAACTGAATTTAGAAGACAAACCAGCAATACAAATCTTTACAAAAAATACAAGAGGCATAAGTGACTTCATAGATAAATATGAAAAAAAAGCAAGTTTGTTTGATTTTAATCTCGGATGTCCAGCAAAAAATGCCAGAAAACTTAAGTTTGGAGCTTTTATGCATCACAAGTTAAAAGATATCGGAACAATCTTAAAAAAAATGCATGAATCAACTTCAAAACCCGTTACTATAAAATTAAGAAAATCAAAACATGCAAATAAAATAATTAAAATAGCTGAGAATTATTGTTCAGCTGTAACAATTCATCCCCGAACAATTCAACAGGGATATTCTGGAGAACCAGATATAAGATTTGCTGAAAAAATCAAAAAAAATACTAATTTACCAGTGATTTATTCAGGAAATGTTGATGAAAAGAATTACAAAAAATTAATAAAAAAATTTGATTTTTTAATGATTGGAAGACAAGCTTTTGGAAATCCCAACATATTTGCCAGATTAACTGGTAAAAAAACAGATTATAATTTTTTTGACTGGCTGAAAATGGCGAAAAAATATAATATTTATTTCAGACAAATAAAATTTCAGGCAATGAAATTCACAAGATTTCATAAAAATGCAGCTGAATTTAGAAATGAACTCGTTAAAGCTAAAACTGAAAAACAAATTATTGAAATTATGAAAAAATTAGATTAATTTCATTGATTCAGGGTAATAAAATAAAATATCCTTAATATGATAATAATACTTAAAAACAAGGTTGTAATCATAAAGTAATGAGATTTAGGGAAAATAAAAAAAAGGTTTTATTTGCAACTTCAATTATAATTATTATACTAATAATAAATAGTATACTTAGCATTAGTCAGGAGTGCATAGATGAAGACAATGATAAAATATGCGATGATGCTGATAAATGTTTGAATTCAATGCCTGGGGAAAGAGTTGATGAACATGGTTGCGATCCATTTCAGTTTTGCGCACAATTTTATTGCAGTTTGGACTGCTTTACTGCAGATTTTTTAGATAATGAAAATACAGTTCCATATGACTGCACAGTTGTATTTATTTTAAATGAAGGAACTTATGAACCAAAATGTGTTCCAATAGAATGTAAAAAACAATTAAAAATCCCTAATTCTACAATACAAGTAAAAATCCGGGTAGGCACACAGAGTTATTTTAAAACAACTCTTTTTGATATTCCTCCTGGTTTTGATGTAAACTCCTCTACTTATTTATCCTGGTGTGTTGATGAAGATACTTTTTTTGCCCCGGGAACAATATATAATGCCAGACTATATTCAAGTTATGATCCTAATTTAAACACAACATGCCCTCGTTGCTTTGATGAAGACTGGGATAAGGTGAATTATATTATAAACCACAAACAAGGTTCTATAGATGATGTTCAGGCAGCAATTGCTTATTTTATTGATGGAGGATTATATCCTTCAGACCCAGATGCAATTGCAATGGTAGAACAAGCTTTATTATACGGAGAAGAATTCTGGCCTCAGGAAGGCCAGTTTATGGCAATAATAGTTGATATTGGCAATCTAAAACAGCTGACATTTATAGAAGTCGACCCTTAATTTCAGATTAATCAGAATCCAAAGCAATCCCTATGTTTCAACATTCCTCTGTATCTAAATACTAATTTAATAATATTGTCATCAGAATAAAAACCTAAATCTCCGTTTTCATCTGCTTTTTTTATTACATCACATAAACTGTTTTCATCAAATTCTGAAATATATTTTGAATGCAAACTAATGTAGATATCTGGCTCTCCATCTTGCAAAATTTCATTTTGTCCAATTAAAAAATTCTCCTGCCAGATTCTTTTTCCATTCTTAAATTCAAAAAATCTTAGAGATACAACTCCTTTGGAAGGTAGGTCTTCAATGAATTCACTAATTTCTAAAATTGAAACAACTTTCTGCCTTTGTTCATCAGATAATGGCTCTATTTTAATATTTTCAGAAACTATGCTTTTTCCTGTAATACCTAAATTGTTAAAACCTAGAAATACTAAACTAAATAAAACTATCCCAAGAATAATAAATAAAATCAAACTCTTTTTTCCATAATTTAATATGTTTTATTAGTTTAAAAAATTTACCGAAATTTATGTTAATTATTAAGTTATTTTATAACTTACCATTACAAAATGCTGAGAATTTTATTTAAACTTCAAATTACTCTAGCAGGGGGATATAGGATATTTTAAGCAGCAATTTCACAATAATAAATAAAAACCTCAGTTTAAATCCCGGGATATGAGCCTCAAACTTGGAAAACTTTTGAAGAATTATTAAACCAAGTTTGAGCAATGAAAAGATTGAATTTATTTATCCCTCTATTTCATACCCAGCTTCTTCCCAACCACTGAAATGGCTTTCTAATCTATATACGCTTGTAAAACCTGCATCTATTAAAACTTGTCTCCTTCTCTTGATGAACCATCTGCATGGCAATAAGCAAGATACATTGCATCGGGAGCTAATTCCAAAACAGCTGATTCTAACTCAGATAAAGGATAATAACTTACTGCTCTCGGAAGATGCCCCATTATAATGAGGAGAAACATCAATAACAATTAATTCCGGATTGTTCTCTATAAGTTGTTTGGCTTCAGCAGCTGAAACATCCGTGTAACTAATCATTTCATTATCTATCCTATCTTCATCCTACATCCCCTCTCCTATATTTTCTGTGTTTGAATCATCTACTCTTAGATAATCCACACTAACGAGATAGATTATTCCAACAATTACGATTATAGCGATTACCCCAATAATTATTAAATTCATTTTCATTTTATACCTCCTTAGGGTTATATGAAAATCAAAAAACTGGGTGTTACCACATATCAGAAATCAAAGATTTTTGAGCACTGTCAAAATCTAAAAGATTTTGAAGTCTGAAAGGGTTGATTTATTTTTGTTTTATATTAGAACACTTAACATTAATAAGTAATTATTATATATAAAAATATGCACAAATCAATCCTGTTTTAAACAAATTACTCATCAACACAATCTTCAAACTTAATTAAATGCCTGTTTTCCCATGCTTTTTTTCTTTCTTTGCTGCAGTTTTCACAATATTTTCTCCTGTATCTTGTATTTGTCTCTATTTCAATTTCCTTTCCACAATCCCCGCATTTTATTTTCTTTTTCATGTCTTTAAAGATAATTTAGCATTTATAAAATATGCCCTGCTGAACATTTAACAAGCCCTATCCACTTTTATAAATAGGTTATATTTAAGAATTTATTAAAAATAAATAAGAATTATTTAGTTAATTAAGTTAAATTTCTTTTTTGCTTAATTATTCTGAGCAATTAATAAACTCTCGGCATTTTATCGATTTTTGCTATAAGAATTATTTTATTATTTTCTCTTAATTTATCTAATGCTCTGTAATCTCCAATTCTGTATCTAAACACTTTATTTCCTTTGTCTCTTCCAATAAATTTTGCATCACTTGGAACAGGATTCTTGATTAAATTTTTTAATCTTTCCTTTATTCTATCTTCTATTATTTTATCTAATTTATTCAGAAATTGTTGTGCTCTTTAAGAAAGATGCACTTCAAAGATGTTATAAAGTTTAGTGAAATGTCCTTAAGAGAGGTTTGGGATAATAAGGACGATGAAATTTGGAGTCAGTATTTAAAAAAATGAATGTAAATCAAAAAGAGTTAGTTCTGTTACCTTTTCCATTTTCTAATCAAGAAGGCTCAAAAGTTTGTCCAGCTCTTGTTGTATCAAACGACTCTTTTAACAAGAAAGGAGATGATTGCATTATGGTCCCTTTGACAACTGTAATAAAAGAGGAGCCCTATTCTGTCATAATCAATCAGCGAGATTTACATTCCGGAAAGCTATTAAAACCGAGCAGAGTAAGAACTGACAAGATTTTCAATGTAGAAAAAGATTTAATAATTATGAAGATTGGAGTTGTTAATAATCCAACTTTTAAAAAGATTAAGATAGAAATAGTCAGGATGTTTTAGTTCTTTTATTAATTCAAATAATTCCTCATAGCTTCTGCAGAATATAGAGAATAGGGTTCTGTAAAGTCTACGGGTGATAGATAATCTTATCTTGTATATAATTAGAA
>CAZQGH010000049.1:0-4640 GCA_964592915.1 Candidatus Woesearchaeota archaeon
AGGGAATCACAATCTAGTTAAAAGCTATCACCTTTTAATTATACAGAACCGAGAATAGAAAGATTTAAATAATTTAACGTAATTATGTTTTTATACATAAACTTAATAAGGAGGAAAAATGGTAAGTATAACAATATCTGTCCCAGAAGATGTAAGAAAGCTAATGAAAAAATTTCCAGAAGTTAATTGGAGTGGTTTAGTAAGGCATTGTATATCTGAGAAAGCTAAAAGACTTGCCATCAAAGAAGAATTATTAGCAAAGCTGAAGGAAGAAAAAGGATTTAATGACTGGGCGGTTAATTTAGTAAGAGAAGGAAGACATTGAAAATGAAACATTTTCAAGCATTTAAATTTAAAAGAAAGAAGTATAAATTCAGATAAAATGAAGATAGTTGTAGATACTAATATTCTTTTTAGTTTTTTCTGGAAAAAGTCTGTGACAAAAAAACTTTTGGTTACATCTAATTTTGAACTTGTCTCTCCAATAACTGCTTTAAAAGAGCTAAGGAAATACTCAAAAGAGATAATAAAGAAAACAGAGATAACTAAGAAAGAATTTGATTTAGAATTGAAAGATTTACAGAAACTTATTAAGTTTATAGAGAAAAAAGATTATTCTAGTTTTATAAAAGAAGCTGAAAAAATCTCTCCTGATAAAGAGGATGCCGCCTTTTTAGCTTTATACTTAAAATATTCTTGCTTTCTTTGGAGTAATGATACTCTATTGAAAACTCAAAATAAAATAAAAGTACTTTCTACAGAAGATTTGATTGAGATTTTGTTTTAACTTGTAAAATTCTGTACAAAAAATGCCCTGAAAATAACAGTTTACTATAATGCCCCTGCCGGGCAAGGTATGTTTTTGAAGATTTTTAGGGTCTTTTTTATTTTAAATAGGTACATAATTTGTATTATTTAAAGAGCTCTATAAACTGAAATAGCTATCTAGAGATAGCGGTTTTTAACCGAAGAAACAATTTGTCAATTATTTTTACAGTTATTTATAAAGAACTTGTCAAAATTAAGAAAGATTTATTTAAGCAGGTATAAGTCCACCTTGATTGGGGCAGATTTGGAAAGAAACCTCAATTCCTGCATCTTCATACTGGTTTTTAACGTTTTCAAACATGTTACATATTTTCTCTAACATATTTACCTCTACAATTTTCTTAGAAGATGCTTTCTTCTGCTTAAAATACTCATCTGCACATGATCTAGAAATAAACTCAATTCCTTTGAAATCTAATGTTATCTCTTTAGTTTTTAATGATTTGAGTTTCTTAAAAAAGTCAGATATTGTACTCCTTGTAAAAATATTATCGCCAAACTCATGTGCCAATAATATAGCTTTCATAATAATATAATTCTATAAATCTATTTAAAACTTTCTACTCAACAAATTCATAAATATTTAATTTTTCTTTTGGAGTCTTTAATCTAAAGTAGAGAAAAGTCCCTTTAAGTGACTTTTCTTTTAATTGATGGAAAATAGGCTTTTCTTTGGATTTTAAAACTAAAATTCCCTTTCTTGAAACGATATGTAATTCCCCCTTTAATCCTTCTGTTGATAAATTCTTACAAGTTCTCAAGCCATACCCTCTCATTTGTTCATTTTTCTTTGTTGTGGCTTCTCCCCAAACAGCTTTTTTTATAGCATCAGAATCGTCTTTAAATGAGATTTTATGTTCTTCAAATAAGGCAGGTATTGAAACTCCATTATCAAAAATAGCAATATCTACTATTCTCTTTGTTGGATAATATTGTGCCATTAAAGAAGCATATTCAAATTCTGAATGTTCGTCAATATTGTCTGATATCTCTCCAAATATATACTTAATACTATCTCCAAATTGATATGGTAATTTACTTTCAATTGAATTAAGTAACTCGTTTACTTGTTTATTAACTTGGTTTTTCTCTCTTTTGTCTTTTTTAAAATGTTTAATTGAAACATAACTTCCGCCATCTGTTTTATTTCCAAGAGGAAATCCTATTTTTTCCATGTGTTCTTTGGCTTTTAAATTTGTTGGGAGAGTATAAGATATGCTTACTCTTCTGTCTAACAACTCCCTAATCTTATTGCTTATTAGAATCATTGAACAAGGGATAAACCAGTGAACATCAGTTAAATCAAGAGAAACACTATTTTTATTTTGCGCCTCTTTTTCAATTTCATTAATTATCCCTAAAGTGGTAGATAAGTGATCAAGAACATTTTCTCCATCTGGAAACCTTATTTTTATCATAAAATCTAGAAGAATCTTATATTTTTAATTCTTTCTTCTATTTTCTATCAAAATCAGCTCCGATTATAAGTGAATGCCCCCGCCGGGATTCGAACCCGGGTTACTAGCTCGAAAGGCTAGGATCCTTGGCCGCTGAACGACAGGGGCATAGAAATTCTAAATTTAGCATATTTTTAAATCTAACTATAACTTAATTTTTTAGAAAAAGTTAAACCTGAAATAAAATAAAGAAGAATATAAAATAAAGAAGAATATAAAAATTAAATATTAATCTGTCTTGCATATTCTCCAATTATAGGAGTTTCCTTCAGTTCTCCTGATAAGCTATATACTAATGCAATTATCCATAAAACAAAAACAATTATGGACAATATAGGGGAGGCAATCCAACCGATTATTGGAACAATTCCAACTGCTCCTGCTATTAAAAATGCAATAAAGATGACAAGAGATTGTTTTGCATAGAAAATTACATATTTATCTTCTTTTTTCGCTAATAATGCTATTATAAATCCAATAATAGATAATAATACTGCTAAAAATGCAAATAACTTGCTGTCTTCATCAATATTCATTTTTTTGCTTGCAGTTTTTGTTTCAGATTTTTTTACTGATTTTAATTTCTTTTTACTGGTTTGTTTTTTTACTTCTTTTTTCTTTGCCATATTTATTATAACCCAATATTGTTTTTAAAATTTGTGTTTTTATCATAAATCAGGAGTTTCTCATATCTTATCACCATAGATATTTGAAACTCCTGAATGAGACTGCCAGGATTTGAACCTGGGACCACTTGCTTTCTTAGCTTTGCAATTCTAGCGAATTGCTGTCATATAAGACAAGCGCTCTGACCTGACTGAGCTACAGCCTCATTGTTTGTAGCTCAATATTCTAAATAGAGCTTGTAGTTTTCTTAGAGATTGATAATTTATAAAAGTTACTAGTTTAAAAATTATCCGAGAATACTGGAAAATAAATTTCTGTTTAGTTTTTAAATCAAATCATCCCAAAAAGCAACCCTGTAATTGTTGAGTAGATTATAACTAAAGAAATGTAAACTGCTGTTTTTTTTGTTCCTAAAACTTTTCTAATAACTAACATGTTTGGCAAACTTAAAGAAGGTCCTGCTAAAAGTAATGCAAGAGCAGGTCCAGAAGCCATGCCCTTAGAAATTAATGCCTGTAAAATAGGAATTTCAGTTAATGTTGAAAAATACATAAATGCTCCAAATACAGAAGCTATTAAATTCCCTAGAATTGTGTTTTGTCCTACAAGATTATAAATTAGTGATTCTGGAAGCAGAGGCATAATAAAACCTGCAATAAAAACTCCTATAAATAATAAAGGCAATAACATCTTTGAAAAAGTCCAGGTTTCAATGAGCCATTCTTTAGTGCTTTCTTTATGAAATTTGAATACAACTAATAAAACAACTCCTATCGCAAAAGAGAACATTAAAACATATTTAAAAAATTGATTTATTGATAAACCATTAACAATTAAAACTGCAATCATTAAACCAAAAAAGGCAAATAAAACTCTCTTAGACATCTGAGTTTCTTTGCTTTCCTGCATAAATAATCCTCCCTGCTCTGCTTTTTCTCTGAATAGAAAAGCCATTGTTAACCCCACTAAAACAGATAATAATATTGCAGAAATAATTCTTGCAAAACCTATTTCATAACCTAAAACAGACATTGTTAAAAAAATTGCAGCAATATTAATTGCAGGCCCAGCAAATAGAAATGTTATTGCAGGTCCAAGTCCTGCCCCTCTTTTTCTTATTCCTGCAAATAAAGGCAAGATTGTGCAGGAGCATACAGCTAAGATTGCTCCAGAAACAGAAGCTATTGAATATGAAACTATTTTTTTAGATTTATGTCCTAGATATTTTAAAACAGCATCTTTTTTTACAAAAACAGCAATTGCTCCCGCAATAAACAAAGCTGGAACTAAACAAGTTAAGACATGTTTCTGAGCATAATCATGTAATAAGTCAAAAGCAGATAAAATAGATGTTCTAAACCAGTCAGAATTTGAAGGAACAAAATATAAAATTGTGAATACTAAAACTATCCAAAAAAGCATATACCTATCTTTTCTTTCCATAATAACATATTGATGAATATCAATATTTAAAAATGTTGCGGGTGGTTAAGAATTCTGAAAATATTTTTTCGCATACCCCTATAATAAAACACCTGCTCTGTAGAAAGTAACTAACCATATACTGAATTTTTAATGATTGTTCTAAATCATATACTGAAGTTCTGCATAACAATTCATTCTTCTGAGATTTAAATTTCTTAGCATAAATAACTTCTCCGTATTTTCTTTTCATTGAAGAGAATATTCCTTCAATAATAACTCTCTTCTTATAAATTTCTCGTGGAA
>CAZQGH010000050.1:0-4542 GCA_964592915.1 Candidatus Woesearchaeota archaeon
AATAAAGGCACCTATTACGAATGGAATTATGAATAAAATCCCTTGAGTTGCATAAATGGTGAGATCACTGGCAAAAATAATCGTTACCCCTATGATGGCGATGAAAATAACTCCTTTCTTACCAACATTACCGATAATGGAGGTTATTGCTTTTTCCCGTTTTTCCATTATATTGAGCGGATTCTCATTCTCTTCAACAGCTTCAATCAGTTCGTCTGCCTTATTTGAAACTTCTTTGGAAGTTGACCATGTTAATAGGAAGATTGAAGAGAAGAATGTTGTTAGTACCGTGGTTAATGCTCTTGGAACAATTATTCCTGAAATATTGTAAGATTGCTGGTTTACTCGAACTCTCCACCATGCGATTGTATTCCCTATGAAAAAGATAGTCAGCAATGAGATAAAAATTGTCAAACTTATTCCTATTAAAAAGAGTTGGTCTTTTATGGTCATCTCCCGCTCTTTTGATCTCAAAATCCTTTCTACAGAATGGTCGGAGATAAGGACCCATAGAAAAACGGCAGTAAGAAAAGCACCTGTAAATCCAAGCATAGCAAATTCTGCTACATTTACGATAAGAACCACAATCCATCCAGTAATATAACATCCCGCAAAAAGAATAGCTGTTATTCCTAAGCTGATATCCTTCTTACTTATTAGTTTTAACGGTGCTGAAAGTTTTCTCCTAGAAGAATCTTCCTCATCCGCTTCTATCTCTCCGGTCTCTTTTTTAATTTTCCCTTCTCCAATGTCTTTTTCAATAAGATTGTAGTATCGATCCTCCATCGATTTTTGAGATGCAATGAATGTATAAGAAATTCCGCTTACCACTCCAATAATTAAGGCAACTATCGGTGTGATTAATTGCTGTTCTGCGGTCATTTGCCAAGATGGTAATTCTGGTATAATATTAATTGTTCGATTCTTATCCAAAGCAATTTCATTACCATAGATATCAACTCCAAAGACGCTATAGGTTAATTTTGTGCAATTTCTGGAAAAGTTGCTAAAGGTGTATCTATAAATTGATGATGCAATAGTTAAGTTTCCCGAGGTTGATGTGGTTAAATTCTTTTTTATTGAACATCCCATGTCGTCAAACTGATATTGAATATACACATGATCGAGATATTCGGAATATTCTGGAATAATGAATGATACGTTTAGGGAATTTACTTCGTTCAGATCTATCGAGCTTGGGGGCTCATTCTCTTCCTCAATTCTAATATTTGGTCTTTTAAGAATAATTTCCTCAATAACTTGCTCTGTACCAGTATCAGTATTAAACATAAATTTATAGGTTGCATTTAGGTAATTTAAAACATGTGAGATTTTGATTGAATATGTATTATTTTGTTCTCCTGAAGGTGAAATTTCAATGTCTTCTATATCCTCACTATTTAATATTCTTCTCAGCCAGACTTTATCTATATGATCTGTACCAGAAGTAAAAACATATGTCCATGTCCAATCATCATAAAGAGTGGGATCTATTTGACCCGCTTCTTTTACATATTCAAAAACACCCCTTCCATAATTAAAAAGACGACCCTCATTGTCTACAGTTAATGTATTACCGCAGGTATCGGTGATTAACGCTTTCCAATATACTGTCTTAACATTACTAGAAAAAGCGGGGATTATTGCTTCAAAATATAAATTTGGAGCATTCGAGGTGTCTATTGTCATTTCTTTTTGTTTCCAATCTCCTGTTGAATTTCTATAATAGAGTATCCCCGAGTCAGGATTTATTTCATATATTGGAATTCTAATGCTTACATTTTGATTTGGATATGGATTTTCTGGCGTTGTAAGATTATCATAAGGATCCAAAACAGGAGCATTATTATCTATAGTTAGATTTCCCGTTTCTTTAGTTAAATAACCAGCTCTGTCAGTATGTTTAAATTCCCAGTTATAAACTCCGTCAGGTATAATATCGCCAGAACTGGATACACCCTTAAAAGAGATCTCTCCCTCATAATTGATATCTAAGTCATAGGAATCATCAAATAAGTAAGCTGAAGCCGTTATTATGTTAAATTTATATACTGTGGGCATCCCTCCCGACATATCTGCTATACCGTTCAAAAAGCATGCTGTTCCCTCTTCTGGAAAAAAGATATCCCAATCTTTTGACAAATAAATTACATCCATTTTTTCTCCATTAATTTCCGTATAATTAGTCCATTCGCTAAAACTCACGCCATCGTTTGAAACGGAATAACTTAAAAAACTATAAGCACTCATTTCTGACCAAGCTTTCATAAAAGCTTCTTGAGAATGAAATACTGAAGTGGTTATTATCCATTCATAGGAATTATTCTGGGTTTTACGAACATTTAAATCTAAGGAACCCTGAAAACTGCTGTAAGGAGTAATTCCATTACTTAGTATATTATCCGAAATTATACTATTTTCTCCGTTATTTGAAGTTGTAAGAAATCTTAAATCTTTCCCAGTTCTATTTATAATTAAAAATGAATAATTGCCCGAACTAGGGTCATATGCACTTGCCTCAATCTCAAAATCCTCCGCTCCTTCAAGTGTCACATTAGAGAATTCATTCCATGTAAAACCTAAATCTTTAGATTGGTTGATAAAAAATTTATTATCATTTGGAGAAGAAGTCCAGCATTTCAAATCAGAAGTAGTTCCCTGAATTTCTAGATTTTTTGAATCAATTTCAGTCTCAGTAAAGGAATCTCCTCCATCTATAGACATATATAGATAAGAGTCAAATTTTCCTTCAGTCCAGAGATATATGTTATTTTCTTGGTAAATTGCTTTTTTATTACTCCAATCTTCTTGAGGAGATCTTTTTATTACTTTAGGATCTTGCCAAGAAATGCCTCCATCAGTTGATTTTGTGAACATTAATTTATACAGACCAGTTCCTTCGTTTGTTGTAAAAAACAGAAATCTTAATAAATCACCACCACATAAAACAGGACTTGCTATAGAATCAGTTCCTTGACTAATATTGTATTCTCCTATGTTTGGGGTATCAGATTTAATTTTTAAAGACATAGTACCAGGTTTGTCTGATTGTAGTTTTATATTGAAGTCGTCATTCACTCCAGCAGAAGTAAAGGGAGACATATATTCATGAGAAACAACATAATCTACTGTACTTTTGATATCATCAACATATAATATTAAATCAACATCATTAAATCCCGGTTCTGATACAATTAGATTAAATGAATATGCTTTAGCTTTCCTACTTTTTCCTTCTTCGTCTTTTCCATCAAAAAGAAAGTTTTGTAGTTTATTCGCTTCAGTTGTACCGTTATATTTCCTTACGTTGAATGGAGTTTCGCAATCTAATATTCCCAACTCATTTTTTCCATCAGGTGCTCGAGCAGTTACTGTGAATAATTTCGGTCCATTTTTTGCGAATATCCGAAAATCATAATTTGCTTCGACTTGAAAAAGATCTAAATCTCGAGTTGATAGATTCTGACCCCATGTTGCATTTTTAATCCCTCCAGATCCCTCTGTATGCAAATAGAACTTTTGATTTAGATAATCTTTTGCGAAATACAGTTTTGGGGCC
Organism: Candidatus Woesearchaeota archaeon; assembly: GCA_964592915.1. Classification (GTDB taxonomy): domain Archaea; phylum Nanobdellota; class Nanobdellia; order Pacearchaeales; family GW2011-AR1; genus CAZQGH01. The sequence goes on from CAZQGH010000050.1 coordinate 3,560, forward strand.
CAAAAATTGCTTTCAGGATTTATGAACCATTTATCATCTATTGAATTTGACTGAATTCCATTAATAAGTCTAATTATTATTGGTTTTGCTTTACTAACCGTCCAATTATTAAAACCTATAAAAATGCTTCCATTATCATTTGTATGATTATAAGCAATTGTTGGATATAAAGGGAGATAATCTTCTCCTTCTAGAGCTGTTAAGTTTTTAGCTTCTGACCAGTCAGAACCTGGCTGTGTATGGGATTCGATGATGCTATAATCTTCATATGAAGATGTTAAAGTTACTCCCCATATACAAGTAAAATTTCCTTTATAAGTAGCAATTGAAAGACCATTGTAAATGAGATCATCATAACCATTGTAATTCATTAAAATACCAGAACTCCATGTATCACCCCAATCGTCTGTAGAAAAATATTTAGTCCCATTGAAATAACCCTCAGCTCCACTTTGTGTATAAACAATTCTTATGCTTCCGGATTCATTTCCAGCAATATCAATAAAGTTTGGCAAATGATTGAAGTTATTTTGATCACAATTTAGCTGACTTACTTCCTTCCAAACGATATCAGTTGCATTTGACCCAATTCCTAACATCATATAAGTTTCTGAACTTGAAGATCGATAATCTATAGCCGCAATTAGCCATGTACCATTTTTCATCATATAAGCTCCAGCATCATAATGGTTTGATCCAAGGCTTTTTGATCCTTCATAATTTTCGATTATATCATAATAAGCTGAAATATTTAGTTTATAATTTTCTGTTTGATTAACTGCAAATGAATATACAGCACTATCTCCATATCCTGGTGTAGTATCTGGGCTAAAATATTTAGTATTTAATGAAGGATAAGAAACCCATTCAATCGTGGAACTAGTTTTTAAATTTTTGACGAATTTATTACCTTTTATGGGATTATTTTGGGTATAGAATAAGTTTGGTTTTCTACTGAAAATTAAAATTATATTAGAAAAAAA
>CAZQGH010000051.1:0-4476 GCA_964592915.1 Candidatus Woesearchaeota archaeon
AGAAGAAATTTTCCACGAGAAATTTATAATAAGAGAGTTATTATTGAAGGAATATCTTCTTCAATAAAAAACCTGGCTAAAGCCCGAGGCATTTTTAAGCCTCAAACTTGGAAAAATCGCCTTGAAAGGCGAGGCATTAAACCAAGTTTGAGCAATGAAAAGAAAATACGGAGAAGTTATTTATGCTAAGAAATTTAAATCTCAGAAGAATGAATTGTTATGCAGAACTTCAGTATATGATTCAGAACAATCATTAAAAATTCAGTATATGGTTAGTTACTTTCTACAGAGCAAATTTCCCAATAAAATTTAAATACTCGATTAGTATGAATTTTGTGAGATGATAATAAAAGTTAAAGTTAAACCCAATTCTGAAAAACAGGAAATTTTAAATGAAGGCAGAATCTATGTTGTTTATTTAAAAGAATCTCCCGAGAATAATAAAGCTAATATTGAGTTAATTAATTTGCTTTCAAAGCATTTTAATAAAAATGTCAAGCAGATTAAGATTAAGTCTGGAAACAGGACTAATTATAAGTTAGTTGAAATACGGTAAATTATTTATACTCTTTTATTGATATCTAAATGAAATCAAATATTTGTCTGGAAAATGAGGTATGAAATTGCTTATGATTTGCAGGTTAAGGCAAGAGAAATAGTTTCTAAACTGGATTTGAATCATATCAGAATGAGTGATGTTGTCTGCATAAGAAGTTATGGAAGTAGAGCAGATAGAGTTATTGCAAGATGCCATGCTTTAAATAAAGTCATGCAGAAAGCTTTGGGAAGAAGAGGATTTTATGTTTTGGAGTTTTTATCTGAGAGATTTGATAAAGAATCTGAAGAAGACCAGATTAAGACAATAATCCATGAGTTGATGCATATTCCAAATACTTTTGGAGGAGGATTTAAACATCATAATTATGTTACTGAGAGAAATGTAGAAAAAATGTACAAGCGATTAAAAAATGAAGATTAAATTCAAAGACAAAAAAATTAATGTTAATGTAAAAAAGTGCAAAGGGATTAATATGGGAATTGGCTTGATGTTTAAAAATAAGAATACTGATTCTTTGTTGTTTGAATTTAAAAACAAACATAATCACGGAATTCACTCATTTTTTTGCCCTGCATTTTTAGCTTTATGGTTGGATGAGAATGATAATATTTTAGAATTTAATTTAGTTAAGCCAAATAAGTTATTAGTCAAACCAGAGAATAAAATTTCCAAATTAATTGAAATTCCTTTAAACAAGAACAACGAAAAGCTAATTAATCTTTTTCTCGAGGAAAAAAGAAACATTTAAATACTTTTATAGTGTAAGATTATAAAGACTAAGGTAAAGGAGGTATTTATAATGGGTAAAGTTATTGAAAAAAATGTTGTTGAGAGAAAAGAAGGACATTTGTACTATGTTGATGGCAAAGGTAATGTAATGGAAACACCGATGGCAAGAGGCAGAGGCAAGACAAAGAAAAAAGGAAAGAAGAAAGTTATTGCTAAAGGTGTTGTTGAGAGAAAGCCAGGTTATCTTTATTATGTGGATGGTAAAGGTAATGTATGTGAAGCCAAGATGGTCAGAGGCGGCAAAAAGAAAAAGAAGAAGAAATAATCTTATTTTCTTAATTTTGTTTTATTTTCATTATTTTTCTCTTTTATTTTTATTGAAGTTTATTGCTCAATCTTAGTTTAATCATTCTTTAACAGTTTTCCAAGTCTGAGGTTTATATCTTAGGCTTTAAACTGAGGTTTTTATTTTGGACATTGGTTCCAGTTTTTTGCAATAATCAGTTATAAGCAAAGAATTTTTAAGCATTAATCTGGATGTTTCGCATTCTAATTTTTATCAGCTTTTGAATGCATTGCGAAAATCAACTCCCTCAAGAAGCATAACTTATTGATTTTTTAATTAAGTCTTTTAGAAATTTATTGAAATTTAGAATTATATAAAAATTCATAAAAATGGGCCTGGAGGGAATTTAACCCCCATCGCTGGTTCTGGAGACCAGAATTCTAACATTGAACTACAGACCCTTATGATGTGTTTCTCTGTGGCAATTAGCACACAATAATATACATTTCTTTATTTCTTTTAAAACTTTTTGTTTTGAGGGATTTTTTATTAATTTTGCAATAACATTTTCCTTTTCCCCTATATTGTGGTGAAATTCAAGTGCTGCAATGCATTTATCATAGCCACATTTTCTGCATTTATTTCCTAAAAGTTTTACAGCTTCTTTTTTAAGTTTTTGTCTTCTTTCCTTTTTTCTTAAATAGATTTCTTTTTTATTTTTTTCATAATATCTTTTAGAAATTATCTTTTTTGTGCTTTTTGTTAAATACAAATCTCGGTCTAGAGATTTTCATTCTTGTGGCTTTATGAGATACTGCTCTTTTTGCTCTACCTAGGAATTTTGCTATTTCCTCTACAGGTATCTTTTTTGGGTAATTTTCTTCGAGATATTTGATTTCCCTTTTAGTCCATAACATCAAAATATAAAGAATAAATGAGTATATAAAATATCGTAACCCGAAAAAAGGTGTGATATCATTAAACTACGCACCCTTGGGTAGATAACCTGGAAAGTAGTAAAACAAGAAGCAAAAGGTTTAAATACTTTATTAATTTCAGCTATATAGAACACAGAGACTAAGGGAACAATAGTCTCAGATTATTTCTGTTTTGTTTTTATTACTCAAGCATATTTTAACACTTCAGGTTTTAGTCTGATTTTTTATTTTAGCTTTTTAATCTCATCAATTTCTTCTCTTGAAATTGAACAGCCAGCAAATTTAACAGCATATAACAAAGCATCCAAAACATTACCCTCCAAATCTACTAAACCTTTTTTATATGCAATATAAACTAATTCAGCTGAACGAATGAAATTATATTTTCTCAAATCTTTGTTTTTAAACTGAACTGAAGTATGCAATTTTTTTTCCAATAACTTTTGTAAATTTCCTGGTTTTTCTCCTATCATCCTGGTTGTTCTTTCATCAACAGCCATAACCACCTGTTCAACGTCTTTGTTATTTTCAAGAATTTCATATAAAGCTAGAGAAGATGCTTCTCCATTTTCAATTAAGTGAATAGGTTTTCCCTTTGCATAAAAACTTTTATTTATCTTGTTGAGAATAATTTTTGTTTTTTTAGCTAATTCATTATTATCCACATTTAAATCTGAAGGCATTTCAATGATTTTATCATCAATCAGCTTTTTCATTTTCAATGCTGATAACTCGTATTTTTTTGTGTTTAATGGCCTTTTTACAATTTCTTTTTTGACATCATAAGTTATCACAAATCTTGCATTATTTATTCTCTTTAATTCTGCAATTAATTCTTCAATTCCGTTTATTGAAAAGTTTATTAGTGTTCCAGCATCAAAAATTAAGACTTTCATTTAAACAATTCCTCAACCAATTTAATTCTTCTGTTTACATCTAATGTTACAGACAAATTTACATCCCCAATTCCTGTTTTTCCAGCATATTCTGCTAATTCCCACATTGTAATCCCCAATAATTTAGCTGTATGCTCCATACTGATGCCATGCTCGTAAATTCTGGATGCCTTGTTAATTGAAGATCTTCTAAAAACATCTTTAATATGTTTTTTAAAATGAGGGGATAATTTTTCAATATCTTCTCTAACACCTTCCAATTCTGAACGAAACTTTCTCAGATTATCTTCTTCTAAACCTAAGATTGCATTGTCTAAATGCTTTAAAAAATGGTTAAAAAAACGTTTCCAATCTTTATAATGGCGATAATTTTTTCTTTCAATTATTTTACTTAATGAATAAATGATTATTGCAATTGCAACTGAATCAATATCCTTATGGATAGATGCTGAATGAATTGTTTGATTTGACAAATCTTTTAATTTAACTACATCTTCTCTTTCTACAGCCTCTCTTGATTCAACAAGAATCCTCAAAATATGTTTTTTTTCTTGCATGTCTTTATGATATATGGAGAATATTTAAAACTTTGTTTGTTTTAACTGAACCAAATATTTAAAAATTTATCTTTGGAAGTATTTATATGGAAGTTATATTAGATACAAATTTTATTATAACCTGTGTTAAAGAGAAAGTTGATTTCTTCCAGGCGGAAAAATTTGGGAAGCTCCTAATTCCCAAGCAAGTCGTTTTCGAAATTGAAGACATATTTAATTCCAGAGAAGGAAAACACAAAGAAAATGCTTCTTTAGCACTAAAAATCATCGAGCAAAACCATAAACTGTGGAAAGAAATTGATTTGGAAGATAATTATGTAGACAGAGGCATAAAAAAATATGCTGAAAATAATAAAGAAATTATTGTAGCTACATTAGATAAAGAATTAAGAAGAAAATTAAAAGGAAAGGCAAAATTCCTTTCAATTAAAGGAAAAAAGAAAATTAGCTTTATTTAAAAATGAGGTTCTGTATAATTAAAAGGTGATAGCTTTTAACTAGATTGTGATTC
>CAZQGH010000052.1:0-4455 GCA_964592915.1 Candidatus Woesearchaeota archaeon
ATAATCCAGCCAAAAGGAACAAAAAATTCTAGAAATTTAAATTTAGAATACAATATTATCGAGGAAAACACAGACACATGCTATTTTGATGTTTACAGAGGGGGGATTATGGAGGTTTCAAATACAAGTGTTAATTGTTCTTTATTAAATGATGAATTTTCTGTAACAGTAGATGCTGATTTTGTTTTGAATTTATATGCAAATGATTCAGCAGGAAACTTAAATGTTACAAACACCTCATTTTCAGTTTCAACTTCATCTTCACCTTCAACTGATGGAGGGGGAGGAGGGGGTGGAGGCGGGGGTGGAGGAACTTATACAAAAACTGAGGAAAATGAAACACAGATTAGTGTCGAGTTTTCAAATCTAGGAGACATGGTTATGGGTTCTGGGGAACAAAAAGTTTTAAGTGCAAGAGTAAAAAATCTAGGAGACAGCTTTATTAACAGTTGCAAATTGATTAGTAATTCTAACTGGGTAGTAAGCAGGGATTTGAAAGGTTTAAGCAAAGGAGAGATTGGAGAGTTTATTTTTACAATTGAAATTCCTGCAGAAGTTAGTGCAGGGGAATATCCTGTTTTGTTTACTCTAAAATGCGAAGAAGGAGAAGCTAACAGAGAAATTTTAATAAGTGCGATTAACAGAGATTTAGGATTGAATATTGAAGAAATGAAAGAAGTAACCTCCAAGCATCTCACCTTTATTTATGTGCTATCTGAATTATCCGGATTAAAACAAGATGTTGCTTTAGAATTTTTAATTTTAAAACAAGGAGAAGAGGTTGTGAGAGAGACAGCTTCTTTGCAATTAAATGAAAATGAAATTAAAGAGCAAGCATACCAGATTCAGTTTCCTAGGGGATTTTCTGGAGAATACTTGTTAAGAATAAAAGCTGAATCTGATGTTGCATTAGTTGCAGCTGAAGAATCTTTTATAGTAAGCTCAAGAGGAGCAACTGGTTTAGCTTTATTAAATGAGCAGGGAGAAAAAGTAGTTCCAATTGTGTTTATAGTTGCTGCATTAGGAATTGTTTTGTATTTAGGAATTAAAAGATTCTTAAAGAGCAGAAAGGTAATAGAAGGAAAAGACAGAGAAATAGGTTTTGTTAAAGTTAAGCCCAGGTAAAAAAAGATAATTAAGTTTATATAGCTTTTTTTTGTAATAAATTTGTGAGCTATTTACATTTAAGGACCCGTAGCTCAGCTTGGATTAGAGCGCCAGCCTTCTAAGCAGAACCAATGAGGTTTCGCACCTCCTTGTATGGAGGTAAACAAAGAAAGCTGGAAGTCGCAGGTTCGAATCCTGTCGGGTCCATATTTCATCTATTTACCATATTTCATAATATAGAACAAATATAAAACAATATGCTGGCAATCCTATGGTTTTTTTATATTTAAGACTAAGTAATAAAAAATTAGGTTTAATCCAGATGTATAATTCTCAAAGTTGATAAACTGTTTAAGGATTATTAAACTAATTTTGAGAAATAAACAAAAAAAGTAAAAATAATAATTTATTCAGATTTTCTTTTTCTTAGTATCAATAAGATTATCAATGCAATTAATATTACTAAAGCTATTAAAATATAAGTTACTGCTGAAGATTCTTCTTCTGCTTTTGGTTGCGCAACAGGTTCTGGTTGCGGCTCTCCCACACTTATTGTGTATTCTTTGTTAATAGCTGTTTTTAATCCCATTGCTCCTGTTGTTGTTTCCAAAGGCATTGATGTAAATGTTATTTGTATTTTATAACTGTCTCCTATTTGTGCTGTTTCTGGAAGGTTTATATCCAAATAAATATATTTTTTCTCTCCTACATCTAAGGTATAAATTTCTGTTCCTTCAACATCTCTGAATTTTGAAATTTCATTCCCTTCAATAATTTTAACTTCTATTCTTGCATTTTCATCTCCAACCATATTTTGAAGCTGGAATCTTAAAGTTTCCTGTTCTCCTGGGGACATTATTAAGTTATTATTCTCTACATAAGTAGAGGAAATGCCAAATCCGTATGCATAACTAGTTAAAACTAGTAAGAAAACTGCAATTCCTATTATTAATTTATTTTTCATCATTTTATACTGTGCTATATGTCCAAGAACCTTCGTTCCATGTTGAATATGACTGAGATGATAATTCTGAACCTACAATGTTTATACAATGGTATAATTGCTCCTGTCCTGTTCCTCCATCATTTACAGAATGATTTCCAGCATTTAGTGCAGCTGAATCAACAACTGTAAATTCTGATTCATACATCTCTGTTGCTGTTGCATTACCACATTGTGCAGGTGGTGAGCCTCCAGTTGAATCTCCTACAGAAAAATTCCCTGCCCAGATTGCCTCATCTGTATTAGTTTCTCCGTATAAATCAGTTGCATTTACTTTCAGAGTATAATCTTGATTTCCTGTATTGTTTATTATTACAGCAGTATCAGCTGTTGTGTTAATTCCTCCTGCACTTACAGAACTCCAACCTAAATCAGCATTATTAAGAAGTATTCCATCTAATACTTCGACTGTTGCTGTCTGAGTTATATTATGATATGTTGCCCCACTTTTATCCTGAATAGAGGTGCCTACTGTCCATGTTCCATCTCCGTCCCAGTACCATAAAACAACATTGCAAGTGAAATTTCCTGTATATCCATCTCCGTTTGCTCCCACATATGCGCAGGTTGTATTGGTTCTTGAATCTTCTCCAGATTTTGAAAGGTTACCTGTTGCAGTTGTTGTATCAATATTATCCACTCCATTAGGGTCATGAACTGTAAAATTAAAATTAACAGTTACAGGATTATCATTTGATAAAGAAATTGAATCAATTGGAGTTACAAAGGTTATATTTGGAGGCGTGTTTCCTAATGAAATGTTCATATCTAATGTGCCTTCAGTTGCTTTTCCAGTTATTGTTTTTTTAAGCCAGTCAAATAAACCAGCTGAAACTACTGAACTAACTAATAATATTAAAACTACTGAAATAACTAATAATATTGCTCCTCTTTTCATTGTTTTTACAAGAAAGGGTTATTTTTAAACTTTTCTCTTATGTTTTTTCACTGCTCTTGAACAAATAGTCCATATGTTTCTCTGGTCTCTGTCTAAAAATCCCGCGATTTTCGAATATTTATAACCTTTTTCTTTGAGATAAACTACAATAGATTCCAGAACTGTTAATTCTTTGTTTTCAAATATACTAATTGGTATGGAAATTCCTTTTTTAGTTTCTTTTAATTTCTTTTTTTGCTTTTTCTTAGCTTTATTATATGAGCTCCAGATAGTTCTGTCATCTCTGTTTAATAACTTGGCAATTTCACTATAACTTAAATTTTGATTTTCTTTTAGATACTTCACAGTTGATTCTAAAGCTCCTAATTTTTTATTAAATGTGCTTAAGGGTATTTCAATTTCTTGCTTTGTTTTTATTAGGTCAGATAATTCTTTTTTTGAGATTTCATATTTTTCAGTTGTCTTTTCCAGTATTAATTTCAACAATTGATTTTTATCCAATTTGTATTTTTCTTTCAGTTCATCAGTCAACAATTCTATTGTTTTTAATATATTATCATCTTTAAGCGATTTCTTCTTCTTTTTCTTTCTCTTATCTTCTATATCTACTCCAGCTAAAAATAAGAAAATGAATTCAGCTACTATCTTTATTGTCCATAGCCCCTCTTTCCAGGTGGAGTATGTTTGAGAAGATAACTCTTCCCCCACAGTATTAATACATATATATAGCTGTTCCTGCCCTGTTTCCCTGTTATTTAGTGAGTGATTACCAAAAGTTAGATTTGAATTTCTTATTGTTGTAAATAAAGAGCTATACATCAGAGTTGAAGAGGAGTTACCACACTGAGCTGGAGGAGTTCCAGAGGTAAATGGCGAAACAGAAAAATTCCCTGCCCAAATCGCTTCATCTGTATTAGTTTCTCCGTATAAATCAGTTGCATTTATCTGAATTGATTGGTTTTGATTTCCTGTATTATTAATAGTTATTTCAGTTGTCGCAGTTTTATTTTCATCTCCAGATTCAATTGAACTGAAATCCAGTATAGAGGGGCTTATTTTAAATCCATCTAAAGTTGGAACTGAAACAGTTTGGGTATTGTTTGTTGCACCTGCTGAAGAATTATCTTCTATATATGCTGTGATTGTCCAGTATCCTGCTGCATCAAAATACCATAATATTATATTGCATGAAAAATTTGCTGAGTTATCTCCATTATCTCCCGTATATGAACAGGAATTATTTGAATGAGTTGTTGAGGAGTTAGTTATATTTAATGAAGCTGTTGAGTGATTTAAATCTCCTATTCCATCTTCATCATAAGCTGTGAAATTGAAACTCACAATTGTAAAATTATCTTCTTCTAAATCAAAATTTGGTGAGTCTACATAGGTTATTTGTGGATTATTATTTGCTCCTGCTGCTTCTCCAATATGAATTAATCTTAAT
>CAZQGH010000053.1:0-4396 GCA_964592915.1 Candidatus Woesearchaeota archaeon
TTTTTTGGGGTATTTAATAAATAAGTGGTGGTCCTTTTATAATAAACTTTCTACAGAACAGAAAAATATATAAATTTAAAATTATTATAACTAATACAATGGAGAGCAGAGTTGCTGATTATATAAGATCTGATTATTTTCCTGAATGCTTATAATAGTAGCTTAGCTTTACAAATAAATTCTGACTCATCTTTATATAAAGCCGGGAGGTCTATTCCTTGAGAAAAATTTTGCATATGCAATTTTTGATTTTATACAAGAAAGAAAAGATGAAAACAGATTAGATGAAATAACTGGTTTATCAAAATTACAACAAATTTCTCAGGAAACATTCTTATTAAATAGCAGAAAACAAACAAGATTATTTATTGAAGAGCTTTTACAAGGAAAAAACCTATCAATATATAATCAATTTAGACCATATTTAATAAGATTCAGATAAATGATTAATTTTATATATCTAAATAATTTGAAATAAGTATGGATGAAAATAAATTACCTGAAAGATTAAATGCAAAAAAAGAAGATTTTCCAGAATGGATGTCCCAAGTATTAGCTTTAGCAAAAATAGTTGATAATCGATATGAAATTAAAAGCATGTTTGTGTGGATGCCTTATGGATATGACATAATGCTGAGAATCAAAGATTTCTGGGATAAAGAATTCAAAAAAAATGGCATTAAAGAAATGTATTTTCCACTAATGGTTCCTGTAAAATATGCAGAGCAAAATGATTCTTGGTGGGAAGGATTTAAAGAAGAAGGTTTTTGGACAGGCCCAAAAAACAAACAAGAGTTCATAATTAGACCTACAGGTGAGCCTGCAATGTATCCTATGTTCAGTTTATGGATTAGAGGACACACAGACCTTCCTTTTAGAATCTATGAAACTGTTTTCTCATATAGGTATGAAACAAAACAAACTAGACCTCTAATAAGAGATAGAGAAATAGGCCCTTGGTATGAAATTCACACAGTTCATGCAACAAAAAAAGAAGCTGAAAAAGAAATCGAATTAGCAAGAAAGATAAATGACAAAATATGGAAATTTATTGCTATAAAACCATTGCTAGTGAAAAAACCTCAGTGGGAATGCTTTCCCGGAGCAGAAGGAGCGCTGGAATACTACACTCTTATGCCTAATGGGAAAGTTTTAGAAAATTGTTCATTAAACAATCTTGGGCAAGCATATGCTAAAAAATTTAATATACAATTTGTGGACAAAGATGGAAAAGAAAAATATGCCTGGCAAACCTGCACTGGAAATGGAGAAAGATATCTTGCAGCAGTAATTGCGCAACACGGAGATGATTTTGGACTAGTTCTTCCTCCTAATATAGCACCTACTCAGGTAGTAATTATTCCTATTTTTAAAGAGAAAAACAAAAAAGCCATATTAAAAAAAGCTCAGGATTATAAAAGAAAACTAAGAAATTTTAGAGTGGAAATTAATGATTCTGAAGATTCGGTTGGAAGTAAGTTTTATGAAACAGAGCTAAAAGGCATTCCAATAAGAATTGAAATAGGGGAAAAAGAAGTAAATAAAAACGAATTAACTTTATTTTATAGAAACACAAGAAAAAAAGAAAAAATAAAAGAAAAAGATTTAGCAAAACATGTAAAAGAAAAGCTTAATGAGATTCAGTCTGAGATGTTAAAATCTTCTGAAAAAATGTGGGATGTTTTTCTCACAGAACCTAAGAATATTGAACAACTAGAAAAAGATTTGGAAAAAGGGAAAATTGTGAAAATTTACTGGTGTGGAGAGGGTAAATGTTATGATAAATTAAAAGCAATTAAAGAAGGACTAGATTTATTTGGAAGTGAAGTTAACGAATGCACTCCTGGAAATTGCATTGTTTGCGATAAAAAAACAAAAAATAAAGGATATCTTGCAAGTTCTTATTAATCAATTAGTCAAAAAAGAATCTATCTGCATTGTTGCATGACTCCCTAAATTCAAATCTAATATCATAGACGGATTAAAGAATAAAGGGGTAAAAATATAATCTTGGAATATAAAATTTCCTAAGAAACATCTAAATAAATGACATCCTCTCCACCCTAAAGGGTGGAGTTTCCATGATGGCTATCTTGGTTTAGGATGTAATTCCTAACTTTTTCTTCCTGCACAAAACCTACTGAAGCAGCAAATTTTCCTCTACTCCATAAATGCCCTTTCGGATATCTCAATCTTGCTTTTGGATTTTTCTCAAAGAAAAGCTTTGCAGATAATCCTTTCAAAATCTGAAGAGCCATCGAGGCAGCCATGTTCAAAGATAATTGCACTTCACAAGGAATATGTTCAGGCATTACTGACAAAACAATTATTTTAATTCCATGCAGCGAAACCACTCTCCTTATGCAAGCCTGCATAAGATTTTTTTGCTCTTCTTTCTTAAACATCTTGTAAGCATACTTTGGTTTCCATTCAAGATGCATCATCATAACTCCAACTGAATGCGAGTAATGATTGTACTGATTTATTGGGGTTTGTTCTATTAATTGCTGTTGCATTTTTTCTCCATAGCATTCGCTAAGCGAATGCAAAAGTTTATTTAGTTTGAGAAAGTTTCAACTACATCTTTTAAGTTCAATGAGTTTCAGCTAACTCATTGTTCATAATCATTCATAGAATAAATACTAATTGTTTACAACTCACCCCAGCCTAAAGGCTGGAGATTTCTTTTTAATTAATCATGCAACACAGCATACCTATCAAAAAGTTTTTAAAGTTGCACTTATTTATTTATATATGGAAAGCAAAATTCAAGAGGGAGAAGATAAAATTCCCGCAGGGCTCTTATTAGAAAAAGAAAATCCTTTATTTCAGGAATGTCCAGACTAAAAGAAAATAAAAATTTGCTTTTATATGGATTGCCTTGTGTATATTTTAAAGGGCAGTATATCTTATTCTCGCCTTATACAAAAAAAACATTGAGATTGTCAAGTATAAAGAATAAAAAACTATTAAAAAAAAGTATTGAAAATAAGTTTGGAAAAGATTTCTTTGGTAAGCCAGTATACAGAAAAAGAGACCAAACATACAATAAACTGACTTTAATTACTACTACCGATTGCAATTTAAACTGCAGATATTGTTCTGTAAGAGCTGGGGAAAAAAAAGATTTTATGTCTGCCAGTTTAGCAAAAAAAGCAATCGATGAAATAATAAAACAAAAAACTAAGAAAATTAAAATAATTTTTTTTGGAGGAGAACCTACTGTTAACTTTAAATGTATAAAAGAAAGTGTAGACTATGTAAAATCTAAAAATATTAAATCAGAATTTGCGATATCTACAAATGGTATTCTTTCTGATAATAAAATTAATTTTCTATGTAAGAATAAATTTATTATCCAAGTATCAGCAGATGGAATACCAAGGATACAAGATTATCAGAGACCTTTGCCCAATGGAAGAAAATCTAGTAAAATTATAGAAGACACAATAAAAAAGCTAGTTAATCAAAAAGCACAGTTCAAGATAAGAGAAACTATAACGAATCTTAATGTGGATAAAATGGCTGAGAGCGTAAAATACTATTCCAAACTTGGAGTGAAATATATTTTCTTTGAACCATTAATCCCTGCCGGTAAAGCTATAGATCATAAAAAAATAAAATGTCCAACTCCTAAAAAATATATCAACCATTTTAACAAAGCACTTAATGCTGCTGAAAAGGCTAAAATCAAAATTGGTAACTCTTTACTGATTAATCTACTACATCCTTCGACGCATTATTGTGGTGCAGCTCTTGGAGAAAATATGACAATTACCCCGAAAGGTTTAATAACTGCTTGCACAGCCATACAAGATGATTGCAGTAAACTATCTAAGATAATGACTACTGGAAGATATAATAAAGAAAAAGAAAAATTTGAATACAATCTAAAAAGAATTCAAAATCTATGTAACCATAATGTAGAAAATATAAATAAGTGCTCTAAATGTTTTGCGAAATATATCTGTAGTGGAGGTTGTATAATTAGAAATTTAGTAAAAAGTGGGGCATTGGAAAAAACAAACGATGAATACTGTGAAATAAGAAAAAATCTTCTTAAATTAATTATATTAAGAATGAGTGGTGTTAAGGGTAATTAGGATTTCAACCAAATTATTCAGGGAATACAAATCTAGAAAGATCATCTGGAGGATCTATAGAATTCCTCAAGCGTTCTAACAACTCATCTTGAGGTATCCTATAATATTGCACAGCATGATAGAATTCGTCATTTTGATCCCCTCCCCCGCCTATAGTATATGCATTAACTCTATCCCTATGTCTTGCTCTTTGCCTAATTTTTCTTTGTAAAACCCTACTTGCAAATTCCATATCTTCATCAATTAGTGTATAAGCCACCGACATATGTCGTAAGCTAGAATAAGAGCTTAAA
>CAZQGH010000054.1:0-3907 GCA_964592915.1 Candidatus Woesearchaeota archaeon
GAGGTTCTATGCGTTCTCTGGTGTTCTCTGCTTCTATGGCGACAGGTATCCTTTGGTTGCTTATGCCACGCTCGGGGTAAGACATGTGCGCGAAGCGCACGACACACAAAAATAAGAAATATTTATAAGTTCTTAATGTTGGTTTTATTTTGTCCTGAAATTGCTTTTTAGCAGTTATCTGGACTACACGTAAATTCATTAGTGCATTTATGCCAGTAAAATACAGCAAATCTAACTAGTAATTATATATGAAAATTAGTTTTGCAGTGCGACAGATTTTCTGTCTTGGTGAATTTGCTATAAGAAGCTGTGAGGTTCAATGCGAACTCTGGTAATGCCAACTTCAATGGCAACAGGAATCCTTTGAATGCTAATGACAGGCTCGGAATAGTCTAGGTAGTTTCAGGACATTCTACTCATGAAAACATACAAAAATCTTTACCCCCAAATCTACAATTTAAGCAATTTAATTCTTGCATACAGAAAAGCAAGAAAAGGAAAAACTAAAAAAGATTATGTAAAAGAATTTGAAAAAGATTTAATTAAAAATCTTTTAGATTTGCAAAAAGAGTTGCAAGAACAAACTTATCAACCACAGCCATTAAAAACATTTATTTTACGAGACCCAAAAACAAGAACAATTTCAAAATCAGATTTTAGAGACAGGATTATTCATCATGCTGTTGTTATTATTTTGGAACCAATATTTGATAAGACTTTTATTTATGATTCATGTGCAAATAGGATTGGAAAAGGAAATTTATTTGCTCTAAACAGATTGTATTATTTTGCAAGAAAAATTTCAGGTAATGGGAAAATAGCAAGAAACAATTTTAATGATAATAATTATGTTTATGGATATTGTCTCAAAGCAGATATTAAACATTATTTTCAAGAAGTTAATCACGAGATTTTAATCAGCTTGATTAAAAGAAAGATTTCAGATGAAAAAGTTATCTGGTTAATTAGGAGGATTTTGGGTAATTTGCCCTGCGGGAAAATTGAGGGGGGCGAAAGAAATCTGGACAGAAAAGGCATGCCTCTTGGCAATTTAACAAGTCAGTTTTTTGCTAATGTTTATCTTAATGAATTGGATTATTTTGTTAAACACAAATTAAAAGCCAAATACTATATTCGATATGTTGATGATTTTGTTATCTTAAATGGTTCAAAAAAGAAACTGAATTTTTGGAAAGAAGAAATTAACAAATTTTTAAGGAAAAAATTAAAGATTGAACTTCATCCAGATAAGTCTAGAATAATCTCTCTTTCTAGAGGAATTGATTTTGTGGGATTTAGAAATTTTTATTATTTCAGATTATTGAGAAAAAGAAATTTTCGAGGTATTCTAAATAAGATTAAGAAATATAAACTGGGGAGGATTTCTAAAGAAAAGATACTTGAAAGCTTCCAGGGTTGGAATGCATACGCAAAATGGAGCAATTCTTTTAAATTAAGGAAAAAAGTTGTTAAATTGATTTACTCTAGAAAAGACTAGGTAATGCACCAGTGAAAACAATTAGTTATTGTTCTTGTAAAAACATAGATTTTAGGTGTAATAACTATTGATACAGAATAAAAATAAATCAACGTCTTCATGTCTTGAATAATTGTTTCACAATTGTCTTTTGTTCTATCTCTTAAAAACCCAAACAAACCAACACATAAAGGGTTGGTAATAAAACAGGGTTTTTTTGATATTAAATTTATATCTATTATGTTAAAAACCTTTTGAGATATATTCTCTTATAGATTATTGATAATCCTCTAAAAAATAGAAAGAAGTTATATTGGATTTTATTAAATTTATTTAAAAAAATAGCATACTATTTTTGATGCGCACCGATTATTCGATATTATTCATAATATCTGATAATTTCACTCTAAATTCAACAATAGTATCAACATCTACATCTACTTCTTTATTTATTTCAATAGGGATTTCTTTTTTTATTGGAATATCCAGGGTTTTTTTAATTTCTACTTTATTTTTTATAGGTACTTTTACTGGGAGAGTTATGTTTTGGGTAATGCGAACATTTTTGTTTATAGGTATTGTGATATTAACCGGGATATTTTGATGTATTTGAACTGGTATGATTTCATTTTCAACTTCTAAATAAATTGTTCTGTTTATTGGAATGAGAATTTGAGTGGGTATTGAGGTATTGACATAAACATCATTGTCAATTGGAATTGAAGTGTTAACTTCCAAATCTGTGTTTATGTTGATTGATTCATCAATCTCTAAAGATATTTGTTTTTCAATTAGTATTGGTATAGAGGTTTGGATTTTAACTGGAATAGTTCTTTTTATTGGGACTGAGATTTTTTTATAATTATCCCACAAATATGTTTTGCCATAAAATATGCCTAAAAAAATCAGGATTATTGTCAAGATTATTGCAAAAAATAAAAACATCTTGATAAGTTTCCATGATTTGTTTGAATTTTTATTATTTTTTATCACAACTATTTTTTTCATGTATTTTTTTATAACAACTAGTTAATAAATTTATAGATTATTAAAAATACTGAAATAGAAAAGTTTAAAAACAAGATACACAACAAAAAAATATGGTTAATGGAATAGAGAGACCGTTGGATTTGTTGAACAGTCGCAAAGGCAAAGAAGTGATAGTGCAGTTAAAGAATGACAGGCAGTTAGTAGGAACATTAATTGCATTTGACATACACATAAATGTAGTATTGGAAAATGCAAGAGAAATGGCTGGAGGAGAAATTAAAAGAAACATAGGGTTGACTTTTTTAAGAGGAGATACCATAATCTTTATCTCGCCAGGATCAACTGCTTTGGAAAAAGATAAATGATTAGCGTTTACTGCCTTTAATTTTCGCTTGGGGCGTTTCTGGAAGTTCTTAAGTAGAGAGAACTATAATTCAATTTTATCCAAATCTTTAACTAATTGCGTGTTTGGAAAAACAGATTTAGCTTCTTTTAAAACTTTTTTCATGTTTTTTTCATATCTCTGGCTTATATGAGTTATGATGAGTTTTTTTGATTTTGACTTCTTAGCAATTGTTCCTGCTTGTTTTGCTGTTAAATGTTTGTATTCTTTAGCTAAGTTTTCTCCATTTTCTGAACTTGCAAGAAATGTAGATTCTGTTATAAGCAAATCAGAATCTTTAGCTAATGTTATTGCATTTGGATTCATTGCTGTGTCTAAAATAATTGTGATTTTCCTTCCTTCTTGTTTATATGTTATGTCTTTTGATTTTATTTTTTTGCCTTTAAATTCAATATCTTTTCCTTTTGCTAATTCTCCTACTTTTTTCCCGGTTATTCCTAATTTCTTTATTTTTTCTTTATTAATTCTTAATTTATCTTTTTCTATAAATGAATATGCCAGAGAAGGAGTTCCGTGTTTTTGAGGCAAAGCTTCAACATAAAACTCAGGAGTTTCAAACACTTTTCCTGAATCAATTTCATGAACTTTAGCTTCAAATTTATTTACTGGAGAAAATATTTCTACGAAATTTTTCATGTATTTTTTTGTTCCTTTTGGACCATAAACATGCATTTCTCTGTTATATCCTGATAATGCCAGGGTTTGAAATAATCCTGGCAATCCTAAAACATGGTCTCCGTGCCAGTGAGTAATCAATATGCGATTAATTTTGCACGGGTTTAGATTGGCTTTTCTCATTTGTCTTTGAGTGCCTTCTCCGCAGTCAATTAACAAATTTTCCTGTTTATATCTTAAATAAATTGAAGTGTGATTTCTCTTCAAAGTAGGAATTGCCTGCCCTGTTCCTAAAAATATTATTGGTATTTTCATTTTATGTGAATTTCTTGTTTAATTTTACTACTTTGTATTAAGATAATAAATTAAGGCAATATTTAAAAATATGGTTTTCATTTATATAATATGAGAAAAAGAGGAAT
>CAZQGH010000055.1:0-3813 GCA_964592915.1 Candidatus Woesearchaeota archaeon
GAAGTAGCAGATTTTATGGTTAATTTAAGCACTAAACCAAAAACAGCAAAGGTTTTAGATTCTGGTTGTGGAGAAGGAGTTTTTATTAAATCATTGATTAATGAGGGATTTTCTGATATTAAAGGTTATGATATTGATGAAGAAAATTGTGAGATTGTAAAAAATAAATTCGGAGATAAGGTTAATATTGAATGTAGCGATTACATTAAAACTGCAAAAGAAGAAAAGTTTGATTTGATTATTGGAAATCCTCCCTATGTTCACTGGAATAACATAGAAGAAGAAATAAGAAATAAATTAGATTCAGATGAGTTTTGGAAAAAATACTCAAACGGAGAATGGGATTTATTATATGCTTTCATAATTTGGAGTATTGAAAAGTTAAATGAAAATGGAGAATTAATTTATATTGTTCCTTATAATTGGTTTAATTCAACTTATGGAGCTTCTTTAAGAAAATATTTAATTGATAATGGGCAATTTGAAATTATCTGTCATTTTGGAGAATTTAAATTATTTAGTGATTGTTATCCAAATAATATTATTTTCAAATATAGAAAAACTAAAAATAAAGATAAACCCTTAATTTTTGTTTCAGAGTTTAAAGGAAGAAAGGGCAATGTTTCTCAAATCTTGAATTATATAAAAGCAGAGTTTGAAAAAATAGACCATCACTCTTACGAACAAGAAAATGAAGATTTTAAGATTTTTACAACAGATAATTTTAAAGATGAAAATCTTTGGCATTTAGCAACACCAAAAGAAAAAGAGCATATTGATAAGGTGGAAGAGGCAACAAAAGGAATTATCTTAAAAGATTATCTTGATGTTGGTGTTGGAATTGTTAGTGGATATGATGAGGCATATACAATAAATGATTTTCAAATAAATAATTTTTCAAATAAAGAAAAAAAGTTTATTTTTTCTTTCATAAAAGCAAAGAATTGTAAAAGATATTTTATTGAAAATGGTTCTTATTATCTTTTTGCAGATGAAATAAAATCGGAAGAAGAATTAAAACAATATCCCAAAATTTACGAGAGATTGTTAAAACATAAAGAAAGATTAAACAAAAGATATATGTCAAAAAATAAAAGTTGGTGGAATTGGGCTACAATTAGAAATAAAGAATTATTTGAAAGAAATTTAACTAAACCAAAAATTTTCGTTCCTTGTATTGATAGAAGTTTGAAGGCAAGATATTCTTATACAAAAGAAGAATATTTTGGTGCTGGAGATGTTTTAATTATAATCAATAAGAATGGAATTAAAGAAGATTTAAGATATGTTCTCGCTTGGCTTAATTCAAAAATAATTAATGGTTGGTATAGGATTAAAGGTTCTCATACAGGACATAGAATTAGATACACTCAATCTTATGTTAGTCAAATTCCATTAAAGCTAATTAATTGGGATAATCCAAAAGAAGTGGAAATTTACAATAAGATTTTAGATAAATCGAAAAGAATCATAAAAGAAAAAGGTAACGAGCAATTAGAAAAAGAAATTGATGATTTATTTGATGAATTAATTTAGGCAATATACCAACCTATATTAAAATCCTGATTTATTCTGAAATAATCCCATTTTGTTATTTCAATATCTCCGCTATCAACTTTTTTATTAAATTCTTCCTTGTTTTTTGAAAATATTTTTGCCTCTGTTCCATCGCCTAAAATAATAAATTTATCAAAATTTCCATTATCTACCATAACAGCATAAAGTATTTTTACTATTTCTTTGATAAGTGCTTCTTGATTAAAGTTGTTCTGATTAAAGATTTTTTTAATTGAATCTTTATGTTCTTTATTATCCAAACAACTCAACCATTTTCCAATAAATTGTTTTTGTTTATCTAATGAAAGTTTAGATAATTGCTCTTTCCAATGTTCAAGATGCTGAATTTTTTCAATTTCAACGGCATTTATTTCTTTTTTTCTTATTTTTGCTTTGTTTGGCTCTAAACCAAATTCTTCACAAATCTTCAATGTCTTATTTTTAAAATCTCTTCCCCTAATTCTTCCTTGAACCCTTACTTGTTCTCCCTTTAATTCTATTATCTCGTCATTAACTTTCAAATCTCCTTTTGTGGGTTTTTTAATTTTTTTTGATAAAAACAAAAACATTAATTCTCCTTCTCCTGAAGCCGAGTTTGGAGTCCCTAAACCCACACTTCTTTGTCTAAACAATGCTTTAGCAAACTTTTTCCATTTAAAATTTATATAATCTTCAAATAAATTTCCACCCTTTTCAAAAAAATCTAAATTTATTATTTTATCTTCATCAACATCTTCAATACAATTTTTAACATCTTCAAGAGTCAAATCACTTCTTACTATTGAAGCAATTAAATTATCCAAAATTGCTTCTTTTTTCTTATGTAGGGCATTTTCTTTTAAAATGTTCATTTTATAGCAATGTCCTAACAATAGTTTCTCTAATTCTTTTCCATCATCCATAAAAAAAGATTGTTTTATAAACTTAAAAAACTATCTAAAAAGACCAATTAACTTAACAATGTATGTTTATGAAAAGGTTTAAAAACCTTTAATTTTATTATTCTGTATTCCAATGACTAAATTTTAGGAGGAGAATAAAATGGATTTCTACTCTTTAATTGAAAAGGCACGAAAAACTGGAAAAATTGAAAAAGGAACTAATGAAGTAACAAAAGCTGTGGAAAGAGGAACAGCTTTGTTAGTTGTATATGCAGCAGATGTTGAACCTAAAGAGATTGTTCAGCATTTACCTATCTTATGCAAAGAAAAAGGGATTAAATGTCAGGAAGTTGATAGCAAGCAAAAATTAGGTATTTCTGTTGGAATAGGGGTTTCTTGTTCAAGTGTAGCTGTAATTAAGCCAGGAGATGCTGATAAAGAGATATCAAACTTAAAATAATTGATATTTAAAACATAAAATGGCAGGAAAAAAGCAAAGAAAAAAGGATATTAAATCTTCCACAATGAAAAATCAGGATGCAACTAGGGGGGCAGTTCCTGCAGTAGTTGAGGAAGTAGTTGGCAGAACGGGTTTTAGAGGAGAGGTAACTCAGGTAAAAGCAAGAATATTAGATGGAAGAGATAAAGGGAAGGTGATGAGAAGAAATGTTAAAGGTCCTGTAAAATTAAAAGATTTATTAATGTTAAGAGAAACTGATATTGAAGCTAGAAGAATAAGAAGCAGAGTTACTAAGGGGGCTTTTAGTTAAAATGCCGAAGTGTGATTTTTGCAAGCTACAGTATGATTTTCCTAGAGGCATTACTGTTGTGAAAAGCTCTGACAGCAGTGTTAGGCATTTTTGTTCAAGCAAATGCAGGAAAAATCATGATTTGGGCAGAGATAATAAAAAAGTGAAATGGATTAAGAAATATAAAAAGACAAAAGCAGAGGCAATTGAAGAAATGAAGCAGTTAGAAAAAGAAGAAGCCCAGGAAGCAGAAATTGCTGCTGAAGCTGAAGAAGCAGCAGAATCAGAAGCAAAACAGGAGAAGCAGGAAGAAAAATCTGATAAAAAAGAGCAAAAACAAGATAAAAAATAGAAATTTGAATAGATAATATCAGACAAGATAATAATTCTGAAAGAAAATTAATCTGGGAAATATCCCCCCAAGAAAGAGCTTTAGAAAGCCATATTCTTGAGCATGATAAGCATGG
This sequence comes from Candidatus Woesearchaeota archaeon, assembly GCA_964592915.1. GTDB lineage: Archaea > Nanobdellota > Nanobdellia > Pacearchaeales > GW2011-AR1 > CAZQGH01. The sequence continues at coordinate 3,655 of CAZQGH010000055.1, forward strand.
AAATTGAACTAAAATTGATTTTTCAGCTGATATGTATCAAATGCGTATTTTTTGGGTTATGTAAGTTTTTTAAGAGGAGTTATAGTGGTTTAGTTAAATTAGTCTATAATTTTTAATAAATCCTAAACTAGTCTGTTTTTTACTAAAACAGGTTCTGTA
>CAZQGH010000056.1:0-3456 GCA_964592915.1 Candidatus Woesearchaeota archaeon
TTCTAATTATATACAAGATAAGATTATCTATCACCCGTAGACTTTACAGAACCCTTTTTTAAAATGGCAGTTTTTCAAGACAATAACAAGAAGAAGAAAGAAAGCAAGTATGAAAATATCAATTATAGATATAATCTTAAAGAGTATTTTAGCTTTTTAAAAAAATATAAGTGGCTGTTTGTATTTATATTGTTTTTGTCATTTATTATGGATATTACAAGAGCTGCAGACAAATATTCATTTAAAGTTATTATGGATAACGGAGCTGAATTTATTGCTAATAATCTAACTCGTTCAGCATTTGTGGATATTTTATTGATTGTTGGAGGGTTATTCATAGGAATTGTTATTATTAGAGCTGCGATTGACTGGTATCATATTCATCTGGTAAACAGATTATCTGTTAAATTAATCTTAGATTTGAAAAGAAAGTATTTTTTTCACATTCTTAGTTTGTCACATAGATTCCATACAACCCATAAAACTGGAAGTTTAATTTCAAGATTAACCAGAAGTGGAGGGGCTATGGAAAGAATGACAGATGTTTTGGTGTTTAATGTCTCTCCGTTATTATTTAATTTGATTATTGTTGGAGGTTCGTTAATTTATTTTAGTGTTGCTCCGGCAATTGTTGTGTTTATTATAACAATTGTTTTTATTAGCTATAGTTTTGTAATTTTGCAGATACAGAGAAAATACACAATAAAAGCTAATGAAACTGAAGACAGAGAAAAAGGAAATGTTGCTGATTTTTTCATAAATATTGATTCAATTAAGTATTTTGGCAAGGAAAAAGTTGTTAATAACAGATTTAAAAATTTAAGTGATAATACAAAAAAGGCATTTTTGAAAAACTGGGATTTTTACAGGTGGATGTCTGCCGGGCAGGCACTAATACTTGCGTTAGGAACATTTTTCTTAATTTATTTTCCATTAACTCAGTTTTTAGATGGTGATTTAACACTAGGAACACTGGTATTTATTTACACAATTTACGGAAATTTGTTCTGGCCATTATTCGGTTTTGTTCATGGTATAAGAGCATATTACAGGAGCATGGCTGATTTTGATGCTTTATTCCGGTATGGAAAAATTGAAAATGAAGTTAATGAGAAAAAAGGAGCTGGAAAATTAGAAGTTAAGCAAGGAAAAATTAAGTTTAATAATGTAACATTTAGTTATGGTAAAAGAAAATTATTTGAAAATTTTAATCTTAAAATTCCTAAAGGCAAGAAAGTTGCACTAGTCGGACACTCTGGTTGCGGGAAAACAACACTGATTAAATTATTATACCGGTTATATGATGTTGATTCTGGTGAAATTACTATTGATAATAAATATATTAGAAATGTGAAAAAGCAGTCATTAAGAGAAGAAATGTCAATAGTTCCACAAGAAGCTATATTATTTGATGATTCTATTTACAATAATATTAAATTTTCAAATCCTAAAGCTTCAAAAAAGGATGTTATGAAAGCTGTGAAATTTGCCCAATTAGATGAGTTTATTGAAAATTTACCAAATAAAGAAAAAACAATTGTTGGAGAAAGAGGAGTCAGATTATCTGGCGGGGAAAAGCAGAGAGTTTCTATTGCCCGAGCTATACTGGCTAATAAGAAAATACTTATATTAGATGAAGCTACATCATCATTAGATTCAGAAACTGAGGCAGAAATTCAGAGAGATTTGGAAAAATTGATGGAGAACAGGACATCAATTATTATTGCTCACAGATTGTCAACAATTATGAAAGCTGATAAAATTGTTGTTATGAGAAAGGGCAAGATAGTTCAGGAGGGAACTCATAGAGAGCTAATTAGTGAGGAAGGAGAATACAGGAGATTATGGAATCTGCAAAAGGGCGGGTATATTCAATAATGTAACTATATAGTAGTTACAAATAGTAAAATTTAAATACTTCTTTTTCTTAGGTAATATATGGGAAATATGATGCTTAGAGAGCCTCAGTTAAGAACTTCTATTGCAAGATTTAGTGATAAACATAGAGATATGAAAACAAGAGTTATTGAACAAAATGGCAAGGATTTTCCAAAAGAAAAAAGAAACCATATGGACCATATATTCAATAATTTAGCTGTAATTCTTGGATTTCCATTTAATGGAGAGCATAAAGGAGAAACTATTGAAACACCTGAAGAAAATGTTAAAAAATATGCAGAATCTGCAAGACATTTGAATATTTATTGCAGATTATTAAGAGATTTTAGGTTTTTTAGAGAGGGAGAGTTATTACATCGGGGATGTTTTCCTGATTTAGCTGAAAAATTTACTAGTAACTCTGCAGAGTATATTAAAGCTGCTGAAGCAAGAATTGCTTTATTATATGCTGAATATGAAAAAAAAGATTGATTAAATTTTTATAATATTAATTCTGTTCTTTATTATGAAAACATCAAAACAATTTTACAAAGAGTTGGGTGTTGAAAGATTGTCAAAAAGAAAATTACCTATTCATACAAGAAATGAATTAGATGATTTGCTGAAAATTATTGGAAACAATAAAAATCAGAAGATTTTAGATTTAGCTTGTGGTTATGGAAGACTAACAATTCCTTTAGCAAAATTAGGTTATAATCTTGAGGGAATTGATATATCTCCGAATTTGCTTGAAAAAGCTAAAAAAGAAACAAAAAAAGCTAATTTAGAAATTAAATTTAGATTAGGCGATATGAGAAACTTGCCTTATAATGATAATAAATTTGATGTGATAATATGCATGTGGTCAGCATTTATTGAACTGCATGATGAAAAAGAGCAGGAAAAAGCAGTAAAAGAAATGCATAGAGTTTTGAAACCTAAGGGATTTTCAGTTATTGATATGCCTATTTTTTCCAGAAAAAAGAAAGAAATAGACATGAGTACTGATGATGAAAGAATTAGAGAAGGAAAGATAGTTCATGGGATTATAGCGGGAATTGAAGCTCCTGAATCTTATGCACATAATAAAAAAACTTTGAAGAAATTAATGAGAAAAACAGGAATTAAAAAATATAAAATTAAAAAACAAGATTTTGGCGGAAGAAAAAGATTAATTTTGAGGTTTTGGGAAATATGAAAATATCAAGAAAAAAGGCAATAGAATTATTAAGAAAATATAAATTGGAAGAAAAAGTTATAAAACATTGTATGAAAGTTGAGGAATTTGCTGTTGATTTAGCTAAGAAGATTGAAAAAAACGGAATTACTATTAATGTTAAATTAGTTTCTTTATCAGCTATATTGCATGACATTGGAAGAGCTAAAAAACATGGTAAAGAACATGCTGAAGAATCTGTGAAAATACTGAAAAAAGAAGGTTTATGTGATATTGCTGAAGTTGTTGGCAAGCATGGAGTTTTTTCTGTTGATAAATTAGAAACAATTGAACAAAAAATATTATTTTATTCAGATAAAAGAATTGATAATGAAAAAATAGTTAGCATAGATGAAAGATTT
>CAZQGH010000057.1:0-3424 GCA_964592915.1 Candidatus Woesearchaeota archaeon
GTTGTAACTATATAGAAGTTACAAATAGAAAACTTTATAAAGCAAAAAGAGGTATATTAAGCATGGTAGATAAAATAAGTCCTGATTTAAGAGAAGAAATACAACTAAAACTAGAAAAATTAGCGAGAAGACATAGCTATTATGAAGCAAGAAAAAGACTTGTCCTACAAGATGTTAGATCTTTAGGGGATATACATTCTTTTTGGATTGAGAATCCTAGTTTGAGAAAACAGTTGTTAAGGCATAATTATAGTGAGAAAACAGTTAGGAAAAAAGCAAGAGAGGGCATTCGTTCAGTTCATAATGGATGGTATTTTTTAACGCATCATGGACAATATGGAATGTTTTTAAACAGTTTAGATAGTGGATTATTTCAAAGATTGAATGGAATTGTTGCTCCAAAAATTCCGGAATCAGGCCAGTTTAGGACTAAAGATGTTACATTAAATATAGGCAATATATATACTCCGACAAGTTGGGAAAGAATTTCTGAAAGATTTAACGAACTTTTAGAAGAAGTCAGAACATTGTATAAAGAAGATCCTTTGGAATCAGCAATTCTTTTTCATTTAGGTGTTGCGGGCATACAACCTTTTAGAGATGGTAATAAAAGATGTGCAAGATTAGTACAAGATAGAATATTGTATGATGCTGAAATGCCTCCTGCTATAATTCTTGCAGGAGAAGGAAAATTTTATTTGAATTTACTAACAAAGACATTACCTGCTTATAGAGATGGGGATTTAGAGGGACAGAGACAATTTTATGATTATAATGCAAGTAAAGTTAATAATGGTTTGGATGAAATATTAGGAGATCTTGAAGAAGAACCTGCTATTATTAATCACTAATTTTATATATACAAATAGATTTCTTTATTTATGGATGAAAATGTAACATTAAAATCAGGTATTGAAATTCATCAGCAGCTGGATACAGGGAAGTTATTTTGCGATTGTCCCGGTTTGCTGAGAAAAGATAACCCGGATTATATTGTTGAGAGAAAACTACATGAAGTAGCTGGTGAAACTGGTGTTGTTGATGTAGCTGTTAAATTTGAAAAAGAAAAAGACAGGAAGTTTGTTTATCAGTGTTATGAGGATAACAATTGCTTAATTGAATTAGATGAAGAACCTCCCCATCAGATTAATCAGGAAGCATTAAAAATTGCTTTACAAATCTCTTTGTTGTTAAATTGCAAGATATTGCAAAATGCGCAGATTATGAGGAAAACAGTTATTGATGGTTCAAATGTATCAGGATTTCAGAGAACAGTTTTAATTGGAAGAGAGGGTTATATTGAGACTGATGAAGGGAAAGTTGGAATACAGTCAGTAGTATTAGAAGAAGATGCCGCAAGAATAATTGAAAAAAATAATGATAAAGTAGTTTATAGATTGGATAGATTGGGAATACCTCTGATTGAAATTGCCACTGCTCCTGATATTAAGACTCCTGAGCAAGCAAAACAAGTAGCATTGCATTTAGGAGATATATTACGTTCATGCAAGGTTAAAAGAGGGATAGGAACAATAAGACAGGATGTTAATTTATCTATAAAATCCGGGAAAAAGCAGGGAAAAAGAATAGAAATTAAAGGAGTTCAGGAGCTGAAATTAATTGAAAAAACCATTATAAAAGAAATGGAAAGGCAAAAAAAACTAGTTGGAAAAAATGAATCTAAAGCTGAAGTAAGAAAAGCTTTACCAGACGGAGAAACAAAGTTTTTAAGGCCATTACCCGGTTCAAGCAGAATGTATCCTGAAACTGATTTGCCATTATTGCACATTTCTAAATCATTTTTAGATAGGATTAAGAAAAATTTACCAAAACTAAAATCTGAAATCAGAGAAGAATTAAAAAATAAAGGACTGAGTAAAGAGTTAATAAAAATATTAATGAAAAACAATAAAGTTCCCGAATTCAGAGAATTAATACAGGTATATGAAAATGCTGAATTAATAGCTAAAATATTAACTTTATGGATTCCTGATTTAGCTGCAAAATCCGGCAAAAATGTTGAGGAAGTTGAAGAAAAATTAACTTTAGATATTATTGAAGAGATTTTGCAGAAAGTGAAGAAAAAACAGATTAGAGAAAATGAAGTCCAGCAGATATTGGAAGAGATATTAAATGGCAAGGAATTGGAAGAAGCACTAAAAAGAGAAAAAGTTGAAAATATTGAAGAAGAAGTAATGAAACTAATAAAAGAAAAACCTGGATTAAATCCCAATGCTTATATGGGTTTGATTATGGGAAAATATAAAGGGAAGGTAAATCCTAAAGAAGTTATGCAGATTATTTTGAAGTTATTGAATAAATAAAGCTGGTTTAGAGATTCTAAATGCCTGATTATATTCTAGTGTAATAATGTTTAAATAGAAATTTATTTTTTAATAAAAAGAGTAAAAATGAACAGATATTCTCCTTATTTAAATCCGGGAAAGTTTGAATTATTTGTAGGGCCTATGTGCAGTGGGAAAACAAGAGAGATGATGAACAGAATAGATAAAATAAATTATATGGAGGACTGCCCTTATTTGGTTATTAAGCCGAGATTAGATACAAGGGACGACGAAGTTGTTTCAAGGTTTGGAAATTTTTCATTTAAATGCATGAGAGCTGATGAAAAAAAACCAGGAGAGCTTTTGGAGTTAGTTAATGAAAAACATAAAGTAGTTGCAATTGATGAAATACAATTTTTTTCTGAAGAAATTGTCAGGAGTATTGAAAAATTATTATTAGGTAATAAGAATGTTTTAGCTTCAGGATTAGACTTAGATTTCAGAGGATTGCCTTTTGGAAATATGGGTTATTTAATGGCGATTGCCGATGAAATTTATAAGTTAAGTGCAATATGCACTTATTCTGGGTGCAGCAATCCAGCTACCAGAACTCAGAGATTAATTAATGGCGAGCCAGCTTGTTATGATTCTCCGGTTGTGCTTGTTGAAGGAGAGGGCGAAGAAGAATACTTGCCCAGATGCATAAAACATCATGTTGTTCCGGGCAAACCTTAGGTTTATAAATAAAACTCAATTGGTTAACAAAATGGCTAAAAAAAATAAACAAAAAGAGTTGGAGGAACTGAATCCATTTTTAATGATTGGAAGTTATATTGGATTAATAATAGGAGGAATATTCGCTTATTTTTCATTTACATTTATCTTTTATTTAGCTGAAGAGGGAAAATTCACAATTTTCGCTTTATTAATTCCCCTAGGAGTAATTATTTTCGGATTTTTATTTGGCTGGTTGATTCATACATTAATATTAAAGTTAATTTATTTAAATTATCAGGCAAGCGATGAAAAAAAGCTGAAAGATAAAATCAAGGAAAAAGAAAAAAGCAGGGGGCAAAATGGGGATAAAGAAAAACAAAAAGTTGTTGAGAAAAAAGAATTAGCTCCTGAAAAAAAGGGGA
>CAZQGH010000058.1:0-3407 GCA_964592915.1 Candidatus Woesearchaeota archaeon
TAGTTTCATCATCTATTTCAAATCCTCCTCCATTCATTTTAGGAGTAGATTCACTGATTAAATCATTTGAAAAATAGCCAATCATTCCACCAATAATTAATCCAAATATTATTCCTGTAATTAATTTGTTCATTTTTTATCCAATTATACAAAAATCCTCTTCTTCATCACAATCTTCTTAATTTGCCTCTAAAGGACTTTCACATTTATTTTCAATACAATATTTTACATAATCTTCAATTTCTTCTCCCATATAATCTGCATAACCTACCCAATTTTTATCTCCAATAAATGTCGTTGGAACTCCTTGAACCTGAATACCATAAGCATTCGCTACTTCTTGGAATAGTTGTTGGTTAACTTGGTCATAGTATGTCTCAAACATCTTAACTTCTATATCTCCCCCATATTTTTCTTCTAATTCTTCAAGGAAAGGTTTTTCCTCAGCACAATGAGGACAACCATCTCCCCAGAAAAAGTATATTGTTAGTTTATCTGGATTTGAATTTAAATCAGAAATTTCAGAGTTGTCTGTTGAACCATCATTAACTTCTTGAGGCTCATTAGGTATTTGCTGAGGAGAATAATCTAAAGAAATGGGTTCTGTAACCATATATTTGCCATCTTTTGTCACAAATACCGGTAACTCTTGCTCATCAATTAGAAGAGTTGCTTCATATAAGAAATCATTAAAAGATTCTATGCTTTTAAGCTCTACTTCTCCTTCAATTCCTTGAGATTCAGCAAAACTCAAAAGATTCTCTCCTGCAATTTCAGAAGTTACTTCTCCCGTCACACTCTGATCACATTTAATGGAAATCTCTAAAGTCATTATAATAATCAAAACTACTGCAATTCCAATCCCAGCATAAGCATATTTTTTATTCATTTTGTTTTCTCTTTTATTTATAATTGAAAAATTTCTTTTTAAGTAAGATGGACTTGATGTCCATTTAAGAAGTAAAAAAAATAAAAGAGTTATAGAAGCTTATTCAGCAAAAGGACACTCACCGCAATTCTTGTTTCTCTTATTCATTCCCCTCATTGCTTTATCACATCCAAATTCAGCTTTAAGCTCTTGTATTCTGGAATAATCTCCAGATTCTCTTGCTTCTTGCATTGCTTCTCTAAATTCTGCTCTTTCTTGATGTCTTGCTTTCATTTCTTCAAACCTCTCTTCTGAAATTTGAGACATTCTGATTTCTCTCCATGCATCATAGTCTCCTGATTCCATTGCATTTTCCAATGCTTCTCTATCCTCTTCAGGAATTCCCTTTCCGAATCCGAATGCAGAAACCATACTAATTCCAAGAACAGCAACCACTGCCAAAGCAACAATTCCTAAGATATATTTTTGCTCCATGTTTTAACCCCCTTTCAATTTTATTTTTCATAGTAAAAATAAAAAATAAATTATTTATAAGTAATATGGACTTTAAGTCCATTCAGATTATAAACCTTTAAATATTATTTTTTATACGTATAAGAATACAATGGGACCTGGCAGAACAATACTCAATCAATTAGCACAGCAAGTTGTACAAGCAAATATCTCAACAGAAATTTTATATTCTTTTATAATTATAGTTTGCAGTTTAATGATTTATTATGGAACTAAAGAGATATATGAATTAAGTTCATATAAAGGATTGAAATTTTTTAGACAGGCATTTCTGTTCTTTGCTTTAGCGTATTTCTTTAGATCATTTATCAAATTGATTTTGTTTTATTTTAATGTTCATGGAATTTTTTCAATTTCCCCTAAATTATTGAATCCTTTGGTTAGCCAAATAACCTTAATTTTGTTTATGTATTTTAGTACAATGGCGATTTTTTATTTGCTATATAGTGTTATTTATAAAAAGTGGAATTATGAACATAGAATTTACTTATTTCATATGCTTGCTTTTGCTTTAGCGATATTTAGTGTTGTATCAAGAAATCCTTTTTCATATTTGGGATTGAATATTTTATTGCTGGTTTTTGTTTTTGTTGTAGTCTATGTTTCCTATAAAAATTCTAAGAAAACAAAAGGCCATAATCTTTATGCAATTTATGTACTGTTATTATTCTTTTGGATATTAAATATAATTGATATTCTCATTCCTACTTTTTTCCAGAACTTTCAGTTGATTATATATCTAGCCTCTTCTGGAATTTTTCTTTTGATGGTTTATAAAGTTTTGAAAAAGGCAGGTTCAAATTAAAACAATGAGAATTAAAATTTTCAAGCCAAGAAAATTAGAAATTTTCTGGAACCAGAAAACCCTATGGTTTTCTTGGCATTTAAATTCCCAAGAAATCTGGGAGGAAATTTAAACATGGCAAAAAGAGATAGACTAGAAATAATTAAAGATATTTTATCCATTATTAAATCAAATCAAAATTCTATAAAAATAACTCCTTTAATAAGAAAATCAAATCTCTCTTCATCAAATTTTTATGAATATCGCTCAGAATTATTGAAAAAAGATTTTATTAAAGAGACAACCCACTCAAATAATAGATTTATTTCACTGACAGATAAAGGCTTAAGGTTTTTAGAGAAGTATAAAACAATTATGAATTTTATTGATGAGTTTGGGTTGTAATTTATTTCTAACTATTTTTAATTATGCTAAGCAGTTTTTCTTCATTTTCAGGCATACCTACATTAACAACTTTTCCATCTATAACAAGAGCTGGAGAACCCATAACTCCAAGTTCAATTAATTCATTAATGTCTTTAGAGTATTCAACATCCGCATTGATTTTTCCTTCGCCTTTTAGCTTTACAACCCATTGATGAAGTTTTGTGCATGTCGGACATCCTGAACCTATAATTTTTATTTTCATTTTTTATCTCCTGATTTTGCTCTATCCTGAATTCCCAACACAACTAAATCTTCTATTGCTTTAATGCCTCTTATTTCGTCTTTTTTTATATAAACACTTTGATTTTTTGTTAAAGTATGTTCTCCGTTTATATCTGTAAAAATTCCTTTTCCCTCAAGAACCATTAAAAACACAGCGTAATCTTCTTCATGAGGAGAAATTTCAACATCCTTTTTTAAACATATTAATGTAGTATGAAATCCTTTAGAATTAAGAAAATGTCTTTTTATTGGTTTTTCATCTGAAAAAACAATCTTTTCATTTAAGTCGTACGTTTTCATGAGCAACAACCTCCGCGTTTGGATTCTGAACTCTCTTTATCTTTTGGATCACAATCTATTGAACAAAAATTTTTATCTGCACAACAAAGTTCTTCTGATTCTTCTTTATTTTTATTTTCTTTTTCCATTTTTATCCAACTACGCAAAAATCCACTTTTTCATCATAATATCCTTAATTTGCTTCTAAAGGACTTTCGCATTTATTTTCAATACAATATTTTACATAATCTTCAATTTCTTCTCCCATATAAT
>CAZQGH010000059.1:0-2655 GCA_964592915.1 Candidatus Woesearchaeota archaeon
TCTTGGAAAATATGCTTTTTCTGAAAAAACATCTCCAGAAAAACAATTAAATGCAAAACATCCAGCAATATAAGAATGATTTTTCAAAATTCTCAAATAATCAAAACAAAAAATCAATGCAGTGGAATCTCCAATATTAAATGAGGAGTTTATAGCATTTAAATAAGAGAGATTTCTTCTTTCAATAACATCACTAACTCCATAACAACATATACCAAAAAATTTTGACTCCTTTAATTCATTTTTTACAATTAAGGGAAATTCATTCAAGTTTAAATGTTTAGTAGATATAATTGGCATTAATTCTTGCCCTTCTTCTAATAAATCTAATGTTTTTTGTTTATTTGTTTTAAATTCTTCAAAAGAAGATTTTAGATGTATTGGAAATGGAACAATTTTTGTTTTATCTTTAAATTCTTCAACATCTTTCAAAGATTCATTCCAGTTAAGGTTTTCCCACTGATTTTCATTTCTTTGTTTGTAAGGAACAAAAAACCTATTATTTTTTAATGCGTGTTTTTTCCTTTTAGTTAATCCTTTAAAATCCCATTCCTCCTCTTTGTTATCCCATCCGATATGGTGTGTTTGAAAAGGAGAATTAAACAATGGTTTCCCATAAGTTATCCTATCATTTTCACAAGAATAAATAGAATTGCACACTGCAAGTTTTCTATTAAAAAATTCCTTTCCGTCTTTTGTTTTAATTCTCTTTAAAACAAATCTTGAATCTTCATCTATAAACTCAATCTTTATTTCTTGTATTTCCATTTGATGTAATCTCCGTTAAAATTTTATTTGGTTCTTTCAAAATATAAATTCTTTCTCTTGAAGTTTCTGGATTTAATTGAACATCAACCCATCCTGCAGTTCTTAATTCATTTATGAATACTCTTATTGTGTTATCGTCATCTATTGTTAAAACATCTTTTATCATTTTGAAAGTCATTGCTTGATTATCATATTTCTTATAAAGTTTTGAAACTCTTTCTTGCACCCATTTTGGAATTGCCTTTGCCATACTAATTATATTAGCATATGGCTATTTAAATCTTTTGGAATTTTTTATAAAATAGTTAAATTTAAAAGAGTAATACTCCTATATACAATAAGGGTAATACTATCTATAAATAAATGGTATTAGAATATGGGAAAAAATACAAAACAAGTGTGTCTAAATGATGAAGATTCTGAGCTTTTTGAGATAGCAGTAAAAAAGTATGATATGAAAGAATCTGCATTATTAAAAGAGATAATTCATTCTTGGCTTTTCTCAAATAAATTATTACTACAAAACAAAAAATGAACATTTGGAATAAACAAGATTTAGCATTAATGGAGTTAGATGACAAGATTCTAACATTAAAAGAAATGTTTGATAAAAAGAAAGGAACAGATGTAGAAAATTATGCTAAAAAACTTAATTCTTTTATTAATAGAAATTTAGCAAAAGAATCAGAAATAATTTTTAAAAGACACTTATTTATATCTGTGGTTGGGATTTCTAAAAAACCGAAAGGTTTATAAATATCTATATACTAATTATATTAGTATTTAACTAATATTAAATAAAACTGCCCCGAAGGGCAGGTTATCCAAATCGCTAAAAATGAATAACAAAAATAATAAGCAAGAGAACTATAAAAAAGTTTCGTGTCCTCACTGTAAAAGCAAAGAAGTAGTTAAACGAGGAACATTTGAAACAAAGGCACACGGAAAAAGACAAAGATATTATTGTAAATCTTGTAATAAGAAATTTATTGAAAGAACACCTTTTTACAGAATGAGAAATAATCCTAAAAAGATTACTCTATGTTTAGATTTATTCTATAAAGGAGTTTCTACAAGACAGGTTCAGGAACATCTACAACAATTTTATCCTCATAATTCTTCTTGGGTTACTATTTATAATTGGGTTATCAAATATTCTAAACAAATAAGCAAATTTACAGATAAGTTAAAAATCAAGTGTGGAGAAGAATTACAGATTGACGAAATGGAAATAGGAAAAAGAACAAGTCGTTATAAGGGTTGGTATATTGATTCTATTGATTCAGAAACAAGATTTATGGTTGCTTCTGAATTTACTAAAAAACGAGATATGAAAGAAGTTAAGCAAGTTTTAAGTTTAGCAAAAAGAAAAACTGAAACACAGATTAAAGTTGTTACAAGTGATGGTTGGTTGGCTTACCCAAAGGCAATTCAAAAAACATTTACTCTTAAACACAAATCAAATACTAAAAAATTTGGGGTTATTCATAATCAAGTTAATGCTTCAAAGGGAGAAGGATTTAATATTAAAATTGAGAGGTTACATAATTCAGTAAGGCACAGAATAAAAACAATGAGGGGTTTTCACGGCTCTGTTGATTCTGCAAACACAATTATGAAGGGCTATGAAATATTTTATAACTTCATAAGAAAACATCAGGCAATAAAATGCACTCCCTCAGAATTAGCAACAAATATTAAACTAAAGGGTAACAAGTGGTTGGATTTAATTCACTTATCAAACCAAAGTATTTAAAATGGTTTCAATAATTAATATTAGTGATAAAATGAAAAAAAAGAAGGTAACCTTAGGACAATATTATACATCTGAAGAAGTAGCAGATTTTATGGTTAATTTAAGCACTAAACCAAAAACAGCAAAGGTTT
>CAZQGH010000060.1:0-2525 GCA_964592915.1 Candidatus Woesearchaeota archaeon
CTTGTAGAAACTCCACGATAAAATAGATCAATCGCACAAGTTATTTTCTTAGGATGATTTCTCATTCTTAAGAATCCATCATCACGAGTAAATCTATATTTGCAATCCTTACATTTGTATCTTTGAATTAAACCCCTATTTTGTGTTTTTCTTCTTCCATTCTTCTTGATATTATTACTTTTACAATTAGGACAGCAAAGTTTTTTATACTTCTTCTCTTTTACATTGTTGGATTTCATTTTAGCGAGTGGAATCTGGGGCTCTTCGGAGCCCTCTTATATTATTAGTTAATAATATATTAGTAAGGTATATTAACTATTTAAACATATCTATACTAGAGAATATACTAAATATTTATATACTTGTTAATCATATATTTATTTATGGCAAGAGTAAAAATAGAAGTTGAAGGTTTCCAATGTGAAAGATGTAAACATAAATGGGTTCCAAGAGGAGATAATGAAGAACCTGCTGTTTGCCCAAAATGTAAGAGCCCATATTGGAATAAACCAAGAAAACGAAAATTAAAGAAGAAATAATTTTTTTATTCTAATTAGCACCCTTTAAGGTAACAATGTACCCATCACCCAACAAAGCTCCATAAAATTCAAGGAAAAGAGGATTTTCGATGTTTATAAAGAACTCTTCTTTTAATTTTTGGTCTCTCTTTAAGGCACTTTTTTTGCCTCCTTTTATTTGTCTTCTTTTTATTTCTTTTGTTCCATATTTTGATATTAATATTTGATACGTCTTCTTGCCCCCTTTTATTTTGCCCCAGTTATCTGGTTTTTCATCGATAATCTCTAAAATTTCGAGGAGTTCTCTGGGGATTATATATTTTGGGAGGGATGTTTTTTTGTCATAGAACCAATTATCTAGGGTGCTTTTTGGAATGGAGAGTTTTTCAGAGATTTCATGTATATTTCTAGAATTTGTTTTTTCCTTGAGATAACGAAACAATTTCTTCTTTGAATTTCTAGATAACAAAACCCTCATTACTAAAATAAAACTTTGGAATTTATAGATTTATCTCTATCCCACCTAAGCTAAAGGATTTAATTAGATTTATGGATAAAAGGTTTAAGATAGCTACAGGAGCATCTGGGAGAGCATATGTTTTTAAATAAAAACAGATTTAAAAAATTATGTTAGTTAAAATTTTAGGGTTAATTGACTTTTTTATAGCATTTATTTTATTTACACTCAGTTTTGGAGTGGATTTGCCTCAAAGTCTGATACTCTTTGCTGCAATTCCAATAGCTCTAAAAGGAGGGTTTATTTTATTGGGAGACATCATTTCTGTTATTGATTTGATTGCCGCTTTATTATTATTTATTTCTGCTTATCACTCTGTTCCTTTTATTATATTAGTAGTGGTAGGTTTTTTAGAATTTCAAAAAGGATTTTTTAGTTTAATGGCTTAATCTCCAAAACAAAAACTTCTTCTTTTGAATTTTTGGTCTTAGGAAGATTATTTCAATACCATAAGCTTGAGCTGATTTTGCCTGAACTAAATCAGCTGTGATTAAAATTGCTTTATTTTCTGAAGCAATTTTTCTTATTAATGCGTCAATGCCTCCTGATTTGGCATATTTAATTTGTTTGTCTGAAGGTCTGGGGCCTTTAAATGTTATTTTTATATTATTAAAATTATGAAGAGAAGCAACTTCATCTAATCCTATGAAACCTTCTTCTTTTCCTTTGTTAGCCAGATGTTCTAATTCTGCTATAACTGCATTTGGAACTATTATCTCTCCTTTTAATCCCTGCCTGATTAACTGAGGTAAAAATCTATTAATGACGACTGAGGTATCCACTGCATATTTCTTTTTTGTTTTTTTGATGTCTTTATGCAAGTTCTTTCTTGCTTTTTCTTTAATCTTCTGGCTTTTTGTTTTTCTTTTAAATCCTAACATTTTAATCTAATAATGTGGGAGAAAGGATTTGAACCTTCGTAGGCACTAAGCCACAGGATCTTGAGTCCTGCCCGTTTGACCACTCCGGCACTCCCACTCATTAATAAATAAAATAGAAAAAAGAGGTATAAAAATCTTTAGAATTAAAAAAATAAAAATAAGACAGCTTTATGCCTTCCCCTCTGTTCGGAGAGTAACAACATAAACATAACAGGCTTAACTTCTGTGTTCGGGATGAGAACAGGTGTTACACTGTTATTATGGCCGTCTCAATAATATAGATTATGAAGGGTTTTTAAAGTTTATTATTTTAATTGCTTCATTAGTATTGGAAATGAAAAAGAAAATAGATAAAAAACAAGCTGAAGAAAAAATTGAGAAATTTTTTAATAATATTGATAAGAAAACTAAAGAAGAAATCAGAAAAATGAAGAGACTGGCAATGCATTATCATATTCGGTTAAAAGAAAAAAGAAAACTGTTTTGCCAGGAGTGTTATTCAACAAATCTAAAAGTCAAATCGGTAAAAAAAGGTTTGAAAACTGTTCAATGTAGAGATTGCGGAAAAATATACAGATGGAAGCTAAAAATGATAAACTCCTAAAAAAG